>NZ_JBAUSA010000817.1:0-10183 GCF_049581465.1 Caballeronia sp.
CGATGGAACCGTTCAGCGGCGCTTCGTCGGTGACCGTCAGCACGCCGTCGCGCATCGCAAGGGGCGTGTGGACATTGGCATCGATCGCGCCAATCCGGGTCGCAGCCGCATGCAGCGTCGCGTTGAGCTGGTTGCCGCCCGTAAATTCCGCGCGCGCGATCATGTCCGTGATGCCGAGCGCCGCGACGCCACGCGCGGCGTCGATGGAAATGTCGCCGGTCCGGCGCTTCACTTGCACGTAGCCGGTTGCGGTCGAACCGAGGGCGAAATTCCAGTCGCCATCGAAGATGAGATCGGTCTCGACGACGGGTTCGACGCCCGTCAGTTCGCGGCGAATTTGCTGCAACCGGACGGCTGAGACATTCGTCAGTTGTCCGGCCGAACTGATGCGCCCGTTGTCGAACGCGAACGATTTCAGGTCGAGCTGGGCGCCCTCCGCTGAAAAACGCGTTGCACCGAGCACCACATGGTTCGGCGCGTAGCTCACGGTCACCGGCGCTTCGAGGTTGAGATCCGGCATGCCCTTGTTCGATAAGCGCGTCACAGTCCCGTCCCAGTGCTCGCCGTCGCGGGCATCGGTCAAGCGTCCGTTCGCAGCAAGCGTCACGTTGACCGCCTCGCCGCGCACCTTGCCCACGGCCGTCGCGTCGAGCGTGTGGTTGGCGCGCGTGCCGTTCAGGTTGGCGTTGAGGCTCGCGAGATCGACGCCTGACGTGCTGACATCGCTTGCTTGCAGGGTGAAGACGAGCGCGCCGTTCGCGCCGTCGCGGGCCTCGGCATGCCCTTGCGCATGGCCCACTTTGTTCTCGCCGAAGACTACGCCGTCGGCCTGATAGTCGGCCGCGAGGTTCGGGTGCGCGAACGAGCCGGTGATATCGCCGTTTGCCTTGACCAGGCCCGCCAGCCCGAATCCGAGACGTTCCAGTTGCGGGGCATCGATACGAAAGCGCAACCGGTCGCCCGGCGCGCCGAAACTGCCATTCAGGTCGATCTCGTTTCCAGCGATGGCAAGGTTAGCCGTACTCGGCAAGATCCGCGTTCCCGCGACCTGGACCGTCCCTGCGCCGGTGAGCGGCACGTTGTCGTAGACGCTTTCGCCGAGCTTGAATTGCGCCTTGGTAGTGAGCGTCGGCGCGAGTACGCCGGTCGCGGCCAGCGTGCCGTTCACGCGCGCGACGATCGTGCGGGACGCGGCGGGCGGCTTGCCTTTGGCCACATTGGCCGCTTTCGCATCCGGCTTCGATGCGATGATCTGTTGCGAAAACAGCAGCGGATCGAAGTCGATAAGCTTCGCCTTCAGGTCGTAGCTCGAATTCGAGTCCTTTTTGAGCGTCCCGCTCAATTCGATACGGCCCTTCCCCGCGCTCACTTTCACGTTGTCAAAAGCGGTCCGCTTTGCGTCCAGCGTGACCTTGCCTTGCAGGCGCAACGCCGCTTGCTTGTCGTCCAGATCGAGCGTGATGGCTTGTGTATCGCCGACGAGCGTGACGCCGATCGGGCCATTGAACTGCGTCGGACGCAGGGTCGATTCGATTGCGTTCAGATCGAGTTTCGCGACCTTCAGGTCGAATTGCCCTTTGCTGCCGGCAAGCGATCCGCCGCCCGTGATGGTCATGTCCTTCAACAGCCGAACGTTCAGCCCGGAGATAATCTGCGCCGATGCATCGAGTTTCACGTTCGCGTGGGCATCGATTAGCGGCAGCAGCTTTTTGTCGACGGAACCGGGCTTCGCGTTCACGATCGAGACCGGGCCTGTTACGACCAGCGTCTTCGGCGTAGCCGGATCGGGCTTCAGTTCTGCGCGCACGGCGAGATCCGCGAACGGTGCGCTCGGGCTGAACGCCTGCGGATTGACGTGGTCGACGGTGACGAGCGCGCGCTTGAGCGGCACGGCGCCAAAGGGCATCGCCTCCACGTGCGCGTGGCCGGTCAGCTTCATGCCGCTGGCATCGACATCGGCGATCAGGTTCTCAAGCGACCCCGTCAGATGCGCGGCGACCTGCACCGCCTCGTCATTGACCTTGCCCGAATAACCGGCATCGCCGTCAAGTGGAAACGGCCGCGCGCCGCCATCGAGCTTCACGGTTGCGGTGACCGCGCCAAACGGCGTATCCAGGCGCTCGACGCTCGCCTCGTGATGACGGCCGTCGCTGCGTCCATGCAACGCGAGGCGCGTGAATTCAGTGGTGGTCGCGCCCTCGTGGAGACGCAGTTTTGCCAGCGTCACGTCGCGGATCGCGAGCTGGATCGGCAGGCGCAGGTCCTGCGGCAACTGCATCGGTGTTTCATCTTTCGGCGACGGCGGGATCCGTGCATCGACCGTCCCGACATGCAAATAATCGATAGTGAATCGCAACGGCGCGCGCGTCAGTTCCCAGCGGCCCGAGACGCTATCGATGGCGACATCCGTGCCCTTGCCATCGAGACTCCTCCAGCGCACGTGGCGCAACTGGAGCCCGGTCGCGATGGCGCCGCCATCGAGCGTGCCGCTCAACCGGCCGCCCAGCAGGGACGTTGCCGCCCGCCACACGTACTGCGTTCCGCGCTCGCTCTGGACGGCGTACAGGATCATCGCCACGCCGAGCAACAAGCACAGCACGAGCGCCAGCACGATCCCGCCCAGCCATTTCGCCAGGTGGCGCCAGCCGCTGCGCCCAGGCGGGGGCGCAGGCGCGTCGCTCTGCCGATCCTCGGAAGAGTCTGGTTGAGATTGGCCGTCGTGATCCGTCATGCTTGGCCGTCTGAAAAAAGTAAGGTCAAAACGCGATCCCGAGCGTCAGATACGGGCGGATGTCGTGATTCTTGAAGCCATAGCCGATATCCACATTCACCGGCCCGACCGGACTGCGCCAGCGCGCTCCAAAGCCCGCACCCGGTTCGAATACGCGCTCGTGCCAGGTATCGGTGGCAGTGCCGATGTCGAAGAACACCGCCGCGCCCCAATCATGCGTGAACCAGTGTTGATATTCCGAGCTGCCGGTGACCAGGTACTTCGTCGGCAACACGGAACCGTCGACGTTATTGCCGATGCTCTGATAGCCATACCCTCGAACCGAATTCGATCCGCCCGCCCTGAAAAGCAGCGACGCCGGCACGCCGCTCGACCCGCCCGACGTGAACACACCGCCCAGCTCCGCGCGAAACACGAAGAGATCGTGCTTGCCGAGCGGCACATATTGAAGGAAGTTCGTGTAGATCCGGCCGAAAGTCTGGTCAGCGAGCACACCCTTGATCGCGAAACCCGCCTCGGCGCGAATCAGGTTGCCGGAACGCGGAAACAAGGGATCGTCAACGTCGCGCCGCACCCATTGCCACGCCGGCACGAGCGCACGGCTGGTAGTCGGGCCGGCCGCGTTCTGCGTCAACCGGTCGTCGTAGTACAGGATGGAATACGTCGTGTCGATATTCTGCGACGTTTTCTGCCGCTGCACGCCTCCGCGCGCGCTGTAGATACGCGTGTCGGAGAAGTTGGTGTTGGTGTAGGAGGCCAGGACGCTGTTAATCCAGCCGCGCTCGCCCGGCGGCATCGCGAGCGACACCTGGCCATATTGCTGCGTCTGGTCGACGCGCCCGGTGACCGTGAACGGATAAGCCTTGCCGAAGGTATCGAGGTAACTGTACGAACCCTGGATATGCGGGCCGGTATCCGTTGCGTAACCCACACCGTAACGCACGCCGTTGTACGGATATTCACTGACCTTCAGGTGGACTGGCGTCTCGTCCGGCTTGGTGACGTCGTTGTCGGCGTCGATCGCAACCGACGCGTAATACGGCGTGTTCTGCAACTGCCGCTGCAATTCGATGATGCGCGAGACGTCGTAGATATCGCCGGGATGAATCGGATCGACGTTGCGAATAATCTGCTCTGGATAACGCCTCACGCCGCTGATATCCAGGGCGCCGAAGGTGAAGGTTGGCCCGCTATCAAAGGTCACCGACAAATCGACGATATGCGTGCGCGGATTCACGCGCGCCTTCGACTGCGAGATCTTCGCGCCGAGATAACGATGTGCCTGCAACACTTTCAGCGACGCGTTCTTCGCGTCGTTCCAAGCTGCTTGCGAGAACGGTTCGCCTTCCTTGATCGAGAACGCAGCGCGCGCGGTCTTTTCCTGTGCGCGATCTTCCGTCGTAATCGCGCCCTTGAACTCAAGGGATACCGAAGCCACCGTGGTCTGCGGACCCGGATCGACGCTGATCGTGACGGACTTCTTATCGCCCTCGTGTTTGACGTCGGTGCGCACGACCGGCGAGAAATAGCCGTCCGTTGCGACCAGGTCGCGCACTTCCTGCGGCGTGGCCGTCACCAGGAAGTCAAATTGCTCGTCGCTGATATCGTCACGCTTCTTGAAACGTGACAAATCGAGATGGTCTTTCAAAAGTGACCGGACGCTGCGCGGCGCGTCGATATCGACGTCGTACTTCGCGTGGGCCGGCTGGGCGGCGGCGCACAACGCCAGAACGCGCAGCGTCCAGAAGATACGCCGCGCCATTGGCCATCCACGTGACGGTGCCGTCGACGACGTTATCGGCGGCGCCTGGTCGCGCCGCACGTCGGCTTGCCCGCGCCTGAAGCGCAGCGGATCAAACGGGCGCCCCGCCAAACGTGACCTCCGGCGATAAAAACTGCGTTGAATTTGCAAGGATGATTAACTGGCGCGACCTCGGGCAATTCACCGCGCTCGACCAGAAGCAGGCGCTATTTCACCACATTGGCGCCGAAGGCTGTCCCGAAATAACCCGGCCACCGCCTCTGCACTACCGAGGTCTTGACGAAACCGGCCTGTTGAATAACAGACGAAAAGATGAAATCGCCTGAATAGCGCGTTGGACGGCAGTAATCGGCGCTCGTTCAAAAAAGATCTGTGGATTGCGTTTGGCGATAGTAGTGCGCAATTGCGTGTACGTTTGTGTGCGCAATGGCTCGCTTATGGGCGCAATTCCGGCCTTTCCGATAGACCGTATGGACATGCCGCAGGCTTTCGAGCCCGTTATCGTTCCGCTGTGCCTCGCTTGCGGTAAAATTCCGGTGTTTGCTGGCGGCGTCTCCTTCGAGTCACTTCCCAGCCTGCGCCGCGCCCGTTTTTGAAATACGTTTTAAATCCCGTTTCTGAATCCCGTTTCTGAATCGCTCTGAAGCCCACCGGAAGTCGAATCATGTACCAGTCGGATATCACCCAGTTCATCAATCAGATGAAAGAAAACAAGCCGTCGCTCGAAGCAGAACAGCGTCGTGGCCGCGCGCTGCTGTGGGACAAGCAACCGATCGACCTCGACGAAAGTTCGGAGAACAAGCAGTCGCGGGTCGAGCAAACGCCCTACGTCTATTACCAGAACTTCTGAACGTGAGTGCTGCCCGCGAGGCGCGTCCGGCATCGGATCGGTCGAATCGTTCAGGTAGCGAGGCGCGCGCCGCGGCAGCGCTCGCCGCGCCTGCGACCGACTCCACGCCGAACACCGTCGACGGCGTCGCGTTCGCTCATTTGTACGGCGAGCCGCTGTGGAAGCTGCCCACTGACCTGTATATCCCGCCAGACGCGCTCGAGATTTTTCTAGAGGCGTTCGAAGGTCCGCTCGACCTCTTGCTGTACCTGATCCGCAAGCAGAACTTCAACGTCCTCGACATCCCGATGGCCGACGTGACGCGCCAGTATCTGGGTTACGTCGATCAGATCCGCGAATCCAATCTGGAACTCGCCGGGGAGTACCTGCTGATGGCCGCCATGCTGATCGAGATCAAGTCGCGCATGCTGCTGCCGGTGAAGAAAGCCGATACCGGCGAGGACGCCGAAGATCCGCGGGCCGAACTCGTGCGCCGCTTGCTGGAATACGAGCAGATGAAGCTCGCGGCTCTGCGGCTGGACCAGATTCCGCAACTTGGACGCGACTTCTTGCGTGCGGAAGTGTATGTCGAGCAAAGTTCCACACAACGCTTCCCGGACGTCGACGTAGTCGATCTGCGCGCCGCCTGGGCCGATATCGTCAAGCGCGCGCGACTCGTCCAGCATCACAAGATCTCGCGCGAGGAATTGTCGGTGCGGGAACACATGAGCATGATCCTGCGACGGCTGCAGAACACGCGCTTCATGGAATTCTCCGATCTCTTCGACGCGACGCGTGGCGTACCCGTCGTGGTCGTGAATTTCATCGCGATGCTCGAGTTGTCACGTGAATCGCTGATCGAAATTACCCAGGCCGAGCCGTACGCGCCCATCTACGTGAGACTTGCGTATTCACCGGCCTGAGCGCCCTATCCTATTTTCTTTTTCCCCTGGAGCGGCGCTTTCGACGCTGCCCGCACGGAGACCCTCGCCAGATGAAAGTCATCAGCTCGATCCATGAACTGCGCGACCAGATGCGCGGCCAGAACCGGACCGCTTTCGTGCCCACCATGGGCAATTTGCACGAAGGTCATTTATCGCTGATGCGGCTTGCGCGCCAGCACGGCGATCCCGTGGTCGCGAGCATTTTTGTGAATCGGTTGCAGTTCGGGCCGAACGAAGACTTCGATAGATACCCGCGCACGATGCAGGAAGATATCGAGAAGCTGCAGTCCGAAAACGTCTATGTGCTGTTTGCGCCGACTGAAGCCGATCTCTATCCGGAGCCGCAGCAATATCGCGTGCACCCGCCGACCAATCTGGGCGACATCCTGGAAGGCGAGTTCCGTCCCGGCTTTTTCCAGGGCGTATGCACGGTGGTGATGAAGCTGATGTCGTGCGTGCAGCCCCGCGTCGCGGTGTTTGGGAAGAAGGATTATCAGCAACTGATGATCGTGCGGCAGATGTGCCACCAGTTCGCTTTGCCGACCGAAATCATCGCCGCTGAAACCGTGCGCGATACCGACGGCCTCGCGCTCAGCTCGCGCAATCGGTTCTTGCAGGTGGCCGAGCGCGCCGAGGCGCCTGAGTTGGCGAAGACCCTGAATCGCGTGCGCGACGCCGTCCTGGCGGGAAACCGCGACTTTGCATCGATTGAAAAGGACGCTGTCGAATCGCTCGCGCGACGCGGCTGGCAGCCGGATTACGTCGCGGTGAGAAAACGTGTTGACCTCTTGCCGCCGAATTCGGCCAACGCCGCCGACACCGCCGCACCCCTCGTCGTGCTGGCCGCGGCGAAGATCGGCACGACGCGTCTTATCGATAACCTGGAAATCTGAGCGAATTAAGCCAACATGCAGCGAACCCTTTTGAAATCGAAGATTCACCGCGCAACCGTCACGCATTGCGAATTGCACTACGAAGGCTCATGCGCCATCGACGAAGACTTGCTCGAAGCCGCCAACCTGATGGAAAACGAACAGATCGATATCTGGAACGTGAACAACGGTGAGCGCCTGACCACTTACGCCATCAAGGGCGAGCGCGGCAGCGGCATGATTTCGCTGAACGGCTCGGCGGCGCGCCGGGCGCAACTTGGCGATCTGGTGATCATCGCGGCCTTCGCGCTGGTCGACGAAGCCGAGGTGAAGGCGGGCTGGAAGCCGGACCTCGTTTTCGTCGATGAAAAGAACCGGATCAAGGGTAACCGCGACCACGTGCCTACGCAGAACTGGACGTAAGGCCAGCACTTACGGAGTGGGTATTGAGAAAAAGACGCCGGTTGGCTTCCTGATAGGGCCAACGGGCGTTTTCACATCCGGCGAGCCTACTTCTTCGATACCCATTCAACGATCGGCCCCCATTGCTCCAGATCCTTTTCCACCCGGCTCTTTGCGACATCCCACAGCGTCAGGCCGTGCGCCGCAGCTTGCACGTAGTTCTGGGTATCGCGGAGAAATCCGAGGACCGGCAGGTCAAGCCCTTCCACAAACCGATGTAGCTGGTCCGCCGATTTGGTCCGGGCGTCCACACGCATGCCGACCACGCCGACCTCGATCGTACCCTTGCGCACCGCCTTTTCCTTTTGCAAGCGGATCAGGAATTCCTGCGTGGCGAGAATATCGAACATGGACGGCTGGAGCGGCACGATCACCTTGTCCGCCAGATCGAGCGCCAGCGCGAGGCGATTGCCGTGGATTCCGGCGGGCGTATCGACGACCGCTTTTTCCAACCCTTTTGGCGGCTTCGACGGTGCGTCGACGTTCATCTTCCATTCTTCGATCCTCGGCAAGGTGTCCGGCCGGAGGTCGAGCCAGCTGTGCGCCGACTGCTGCTTGTCGAGGTCCGCGAGCGCGACCCATTCGCCGTTTGCCGCAAAGTAGCCGGCCAGATTCGTCGCCAGCGTGCTTTTACCTACGCCGCCCTTTGGATTCGCCACCACGATCACGGTCATCTAATTTTCCTTTTCTCATGCATGCAGTGGCTTGACGCGTGGCCAACGCGGGCTTTGCGGGGCCTTCGCTCGTCGCCGTTTTTGCTGCCGTTTTGCTCCGACGGCAGAAAATGAAACGTTCGAGCCCTTGATATTATCGGATTTGGCCTTTTCAGCCGATTTTTAGCTCATGCGCCCAGGTTGGCGCGCGGCTCATTTCTCAAGGGCTTCCGGTCGGCTAGCGATGCGTCCGGCGACAGCTAATTGCAACGCACGCCGCTTAAGTCACGCGAACATCGGCCCCAACGCGCCCAGGTCTATCGACGCCGCGAGCGTATCGGCCAGGCGATCGAGCGACGCCTCGCGTAGCGCCGGATAATCGACCGCCTTCGCATCACGCAAGCCCGCCCATTCAAGCAGCGCCACACACGCCTGCGGGGTGTCGAAGATGCCATGCAGATACGTTGCGGCGATCTGGCCATCCTCCGATACCGCACCGTCCGCACGCCCACCCTCCAACATGACCGCCGGCCTGTCGAGCGCCGCGCCAACCGTGCGTCCCATGTGAATCTCGTAGCCGCGTACTGGCGCGCTCGCGCCGCCCACGGTGAGCCGTCCTGTCACGTTCTCCAGCAGCTTGTCAGGCGTCAGCGTGGTCTCCAGATCCAGCAATCCAAGCCCGCTTACACAACCCACGGGGCCCTCGAATCCATCGGGGTCATCGACGGTGCGGCCCAACATCTGCATGCCGCCACAGATGCCAAGCACTTTGCCGCCGTATCGGAGATGCCGGTCGATGGCGTGGTCCCAGCCGTTCTCTCGCAGCCATGCCAGATCACGTTGCACACTCTTCGAACCGGGCAACACGATCAGATCGGCCGGCGGCGGCGCCACTCCCGCGCGCACGTAAGAAAAGTCCACCTGCCCGTGCGCGCGCAATGCGTCGAAATCAGTGTGGTTGCTGATACGCGGCAACGCGGGCACGATGACTTTCAGCACATCGCCATCGCCGCCACGGGTGTGGAGCTGGCTCGGCAGCATGTCTTCGGCATCGAGCGTCAAGCCGTGTAAATACGGCACCACGCCCAGCACCGGCTTGCCAGTCTGCGCTTGCAGCCAGTCGAGGCCCGGTTGCAACAAGCCAAGGTCACCCCGAAACCGGTTGATCACGAAACCGCGAATGCGCGCCCTCTCCGTCTCCGATAAACACGCGAGCGTCCCGATAAAGTGCGCAAACACGCCGCCACGATCGATATCGGCAACCAGCACCACCGGGCAATCCACCCGCTCCGCAAAGCCCATATTCGCGATGTCGCGATCGCGCAAATTCACCTCGGCGGGACTTCCCGCCCCTTCGACGATGATCGCGTCGAACCGTTGCTGAAGCCGCGCGTATGAGGCAAGCACGGCATCGAAGGCGACGGGTTTATAAGCGTGATACGCACGGGCATCGAGATGTGCATGCGCGTGGCCGTGGATGATGACCTGCGCCCCGCGATCGCTAGTCGGCTTGAGCAACACCGGGTTGAAATCGATCTCCGCGTCGACGCCGGCCGCAATCGCCTGCAACGCCTGCGCGCGCCCGATCTCGCCGCCGTCCACCGTTACCGCGCTGTTCAACGCCATGTTTTGCGGCTTGAACGGTGCAACCTTCACGCCGCCGCGCCGCGCGAGCCGGCAAAGCCCCGCGACCAGCGTGCTCTTGCCGGCATCGGAAGTCGTGCCCTGGATCATCAAGGTGCCGCGCGGTGAAAATTGCATGTGAGATTGCGTGCTCGAAGTGCCCTGGGAAGCCGCTATGGTAGCGCCCGCCGTTACAATCATGCGATGACTTCGCCCGATCTCACCTTCATTCTCGGCGGCGCGCGCTCCGGCAAGAGCGCGCATGCCGAACGGCTAGCCGCCGCCAGTGGCTTGCCCGTCACCTACG
>NZ_JBAUSA010000818.1:0-2729 GCF_049581465.1 Caballeronia sp.
CTCGTGAACCGTGCCCAATTCGACCGGGTGCGCGGGCATATCGAACAGGGTATTGCCGACGGTGCGCGCCTCGTCACCGGCGGTGGCCGGCCAGCCGGCGCGCCTGAGCAGGGATTTTTCATCGCGCCGACGATTTTCGCCGACGTGCCGCCGACAAGCGCCTTGTGGCGTGACGAGATTTTCGGCCCCGTCCTGTGCGTGCGCGTGTTCGACACTGAAGAGGAAGCCGTTGAGCTTGCCAGTGATAGCGAGTACGGGCTGGTGGCGAGCGTCGTCACCGCCGACGAAGCGCGCGGCGAACGGGTCGCGCGCGCGCTTGAGGCCGGCGTGGTGTGGGTCAACTCGCCGCAACTGATCTATCCGCAGACCTCGTGGGGCGGCTACAAGCGCAGCAGTATCGGACGCGAACTGGGACCGTTCGGGCTCGCCGCCTTCCAGGAAATCAAGCAGGTGTTGACGCGTCGTCAGGCCAATTAGTCCATCACCCTAGAAGGATTTGCGATGAACCACGATCACCCCGCCGAAACCCCTTTCAATCAGCCGCTAGGCGGTAACAAGATGCCGCGCTTCGCGGGCCCAGCGACCATGATGCGCCTGCCGACCGCGACATCGGCCGAGGGGCTCGATGCATGTTTCGTCGGCGTGCCGCTTGACACTGGCACATCGAACCGGGCGGGTGCGCGGTTCGGTCCGCGCGCAATCCGGGCTGAATCGTGCTTGCTCCGGCCCTACAACATGGCGACCCGCGCAGCGCCCTACGACAGCATGCAGGTGGCCGACATAGGCGACGTCGCGATCAACACATTCAATCTGCGCAAGAGCATGGACATCGTCACCGAAGCGTATGACGAGATCCTCGCGCATGGCTGCGTGCCACTCACGATGGGCGGCGACCACACGATCGTGCTTCCCATCCTGCGGGCGATGAAAAAACGCTACGGCGCGCTCGGCGTGGTTCACGTCGACGCACACGCCGACGTGAACGACACGATGTTCGGCGAGAAGATCGCCCACGGAACGCCGTTTCGGCGTGCGATTGAAGAAAGGCTGATCGATGGCAATCGCGTGGCCCAGATCGGACTGCGCGGCACCGGCTATACGGCGGAGGACTTCGACTGGTCCAGGTCGCAAGGCATCCGTGTCGTGCAGGCGGAGGAGTGCTGGTACAAGTCGGTCGCGCCGATCATGGACGAAGTGCGCGCGAAACTGGGCAAGGGGCCGGTGTACCTGAGCTTCGACATCGACGGCCTGGACCCGAGTTTCGCACCCGGCACCGGCACGCCGGAAATCGGCGGGCTGACCATCTGGCAGGGGCTGGAAATCATTCGAGGATGCCGTGGGCTGGATATCGTGGGGTGCGACCTGGTGGAGATTTCGCCGCCGTACGACGCGTCCGGCAATACGGCCCTGGTCGGGGCAAACCTGCTGTATGAAATGTTGTGCGTGTTGCCGAAGGTGAAGTACCGGGCGTAGATTGACTGGTCCGTTGGTTTGCCGCCCGGCAGCGCTCGCGCCGCAGCCCCCCGGACCCGCGCGACGAAGCGACCGACACATGCGCTTTCGTCATGGCACACATGAAGAGATATCGGTTGTGATAGCTATTTTGCGCTCCTAACATTTTTCATGCGCGGACGAATGCCGACGGATGCCGTTCACCCGGCGCATTGGTCGGTCATCTTAGTTAACCACTTACGGAGTCGGCGATGAAAAACTTCAGCACGGGACGGCGGCAAGCCTTCAAGACGATCGGCGCAGCGCTCGCGGCGTCCGCGCTACCCGCGCCGTTCCTCAATCTGAGAGCGCAGGAACACAATTTCTCGGGCAAGACGCTCCGTCTGCTGACCTGGTCGGACGACACAGGGACTGCCGCGTTGCACAATATAGCGGCTACGTTCTCGGCAAAAACCGGCGCGAAGGTGATTGCAGATCGCGCGGATGGCACCTCCGGCATGGTCGCCAAGGTGAAGGCCGCGGGCGACCGCCCCACCTATGACGTGATCACGCTCGCCGGAGTAGGTGCCTCGGGTCTTGGCGATGCGGGCCTGCTCCTCAAACCCGACCTCGACAAGCTGCCGAACCTCAAGGACGTGGCGGCGCGGTATAGAACGGGAGCGGACGGCTTTGGTGTCGGCTACCTGCTGTGGTCCGACGGCCTGATCTACAACACCTCGACCGTCAAGACGCCGCCGTCGTCGTATGAAGCGCTGTGGGATCCCAAATACGCAGGCCGCCTGTTCCTGCCCCCGCCCGAGTTTGCCGAGGCGGTCGACCTGGCGATCATCGCCGCAAAAATGGCGGGCGGCTCGCAGCAGAACATCGATCCGGGTTTCAAGAAGCTCACGGAACTGAAGGACCGCGTGATGACGCTCGGTGAGAACCCCAATCAGGTCGCCGACCTGTTTCGCACCGGCTCGCTCGATATCGGCGGGATCTATTCGCCGGCGTTCTTTCCCGATCAGATCAGGAAGCCCGAATACAAGATGGGCGTGACGTACGGCATGAAGGAAGGCTTCGCCACGCAACTGATGTTCACGGTGATTCCGAAATCGCACCCCGGCGACCTCGATCTGATTCACGCGTTCATTAACCATTCGCTCGATGCAGGCGTGCAAGGCAGGATGGCCGCCGACGTGCTGAACGGCCCGGTGAATTCGAAGGCCGTGATTCCGGCCGAAAGCCTCAGGTACGTGCCGAGCCCGCAGCAGATTGCGGAGAAGTCCATCCTGCAC
>NZ_JBAUSA010000819.1:0-5311 GCF_049581465.1 Caballeronia sp.
AAATGAAGTCCCGCCCCGGATAGGGGCTAACAGTAATAAGCAAGAAAATCCGACTTAAGCAGAACGACCACGCGAGCAGAAGGACTCAATGCTCTCCCCCCACTCGCCGCTAGCAGCACCGCCCAAACCACCCCCAAACCCCTCAAAGCGCCAGCGCCCCGACCCCTACCCCATAAACCTCAGCAGCAGCGTCCCGCAACGCGCTTAACACCACACTTGCCGCCGGCGATAACAATTGCGTCTGCCGCGTAATAATCCCAAACGCGTCCATCCGGCACGGCAACTCAATCGCCAACCTCTTCAGCGTGCCAAATTCCTCGTACTGCCTGGCGACCTCGTCAGGCATCACCGCCAGCATGTCGCTGTGCAGCAAAAGACTCCAGATCGCCAGGAAGTTATTGGTGTTCACCACGTTTTGCGGCGGCCTGATATCCAGCTCCGAAAACGCCATGTCGAAGCGATGCCGCAGCACGCTACCCGGCGGATGCAGCACCCATGCAGCGCTCTCCAGCCCGCGCATCGTAAGCCCGGTCGCATGTTCGAGCGGATGCCCAGGGCGCGCGACCACGCAAAGAGGTTCATCGGCGATAGGCTCGTAACGCACCGCATCCTTGTACTGCCCCTGCTGCTCAAGCACACGACCCACCATGATGTCGAGATCGCCCTGGGCAACCAGCGGCAGCATGACGTTGGAGGTTTCCACCTGCAGCCAGATCTGCAACTGCGGATACTCCGCCTTCACGCGGCCGATGGCGAGCGGCACCATCGTCGCGGCGGCAGCAGCGATCACGCCGATCTGCACCTTGCCCGCCAGCCCCGCACGCAACGCGGAAATCTCGTCGTGCGCCTGACTCAGGTTCGACAACACCATGCGCGCATGCCGGATCATGACTTCGCCGTAAAGCGTGGCGCGCATGCCGTGCGACGTGCGGTCGAACAAACTCACTTCGAGCACGTCCTCCAGTTCCTTCAATAAACGCGACGCCGCAGGCTGAGTCATCCCGAGCACATCGGCGGCACGGCGCACGTTGCCTTCCTCCTCCATTGCCGCAAGCAGCAATAACTGGCGCGTCTTCAACCGCGCACGCACGAACCAGTTCGAGTAACCCTGAACCATCACCTTTTCTCCACACTTTTGTTTGCTGACGCGATGATGACATACCCGATTTGATATCGGGGGCACTAAAAAACTGATTGGAAAGGAATCGCGCGCTTCCTTAGAATCCGCCAGACCCAAAACGATGTCTGCGCCGTTTGCCGGCACTTCTCACAAAAACGAGAGCCGCTTGGCGAGTCATTTAGGGGGGAAACCCGAGGGGCCGTAGAAGGAGCGAACGGGCGTCAAGCCTGCGCTTGCTGCACAACACTTGAGCTATGCAGCCTCTAATCACTTAGGAGACAGCCACATGAATCGCAAGCTGAACCGCAATCTTCGTCGTTTGACCTTGACCGCAATCGCGGCCGCCACGCTCGGAATTCCGTTCGCCACGCAAATGTCGGCTCATGCCGACGAACCGCTGAAGGTCGGCTTCCTGGTCAAGATGCCGGAACAGGCGTGGTTCATCAACGAGCAGAAGGCGGCTACGGCTCTGAGCCAGCAAGAGCACTTCACGGTTGTAAACATCGGCACGCCGGACGGCGAAAAGGTGCTCTCCGCTATCGACAACCTGGGCGCACAAGGCGCGAAAGGCTTCGTGATCTGCGCACCGGACGTGCGTCTCGGACCGGCAATCGAAGCTCGTGCAAAGCGTTACAACATGAAATTCGTGACGGTGGACGACCAATTGGTCGATTCGACCGGCAAGCCGCTGACTGACGTGCCCCACCTAGGGATGTCGGCGATCAAGATCGGTAATCAGGTAGGCACGGCCATCTCCGACGAAATCAAGAAGCGCGGCTGGAACCCTGATGAAGTCGGCGCGCTGCGCATCACCGACTATGAGTTGCCCACCGCCAAGCAACGCACGGACGGCGCCACGCAAACCTTGCTGGCGGGTGGCTTCAAGAAGGACAACATTTTCGACGCTCCGCAAAAGACCACCGACGACGAAGGCGGCTTTAACGCTGCATCGCCGGTCTTGTCGCAGCATCCGAACATCAAGAAGTGGGTGATCTTCGCACTCAACGAAGAAAGCGTGCTCGGCGCCGTGCGCGCAACCGAACAGTTGAAGATCCCGGGTTCGGACGTGATTGGCGTCGGCATCAACGGCGCGGGTGAGGCGTTCGCCGAGTTCCAGAAGAAGGAACCGACGGGCTTCTACGGCACGATCGCGGTGAGCTCGACCAATCACGGCAAGGACAGCACGCAGAACCTCATCGACTGGATCAAGTCCGGCAAGCAGCCGCCGGCCGACACCCAGACGACCGGCAAGCTCATGGTCCGTGCTAACTGGCTGGACGTGCGCAAGGAACTGGGCATCTAAGTCCTTCACGAAGGGCGGGGCCTTAACGAGCCACGCCCTGTTCGACGTTTTCGCCGGGAACCTCATTGATGGAAACTGCAGTGGCCTCGGCCGATCCGTATCTTCACCTTGACAACGTCACGGTGCGCTTTCCCGGCGTGCTGGCGCTCGACTCCGTCTCGCTCGGCGTGCGTACAGGTGAAGTCCACGGCTTGATGGGAGAGAACGGCGCAGGCAAGTCGACGCTGTTAAAAGTCCTCTCAGGCGTCAACTCCATGACGAGCGGCAGCTTGTCGCTCAATGGAGAGCAACACCAGTTTGCAACGACCAAGGCGGCTATCGCCGCTGGAATCGCGATCATTTATCAGGAGTTGCATCTCGTACCGGAATTGACCGTGGCCGAGAACCTGATGCTCGGCGCGCTGCCAAGCCGCTTCGGGGTGCTGAACGAAAAAGAGATCGTCAGGCGCGCCATAAGCGAACTTGCCAGGCTCGGTGAGCAGATCGATCCGAATATGCAGGTAAAGCATTTGTCGATCGGGCAGCGGCAGATGATCGAAATCGGCAAGGCGCTGATGCGCAACGCGCGCGTGATCGCCTTCGACGAACCCACGAGCTCGCTGTCCTCGCGCGAGACTGAACACCTCTTCAAGATAATCCGCGCGTTGAGGGCCGAAGGCCGCGCGATCATCTACGTAACCCACCGCATGGACGAGGTTTACCAGTTGTGCGATCGCGTGACGGTTTTCCGCGACGGCCGGCGCATCGAGACGTTTGAGAATGTGGATGGACTTGAGCGTGACCAACTGATCAGTTGCATGGTCGGGCGCTCGATCCACGACGTCTATGGATATCGTGAACGCGCTGCGGGCGACGTACAACTGGACGTGCAGGGCTTGATGGGGCCTGGATTATCCGAGCCGGCGTCGTTTGTTGCACGCAAGGGCGAGATTGTCGGCTTCTTCGGGCTGGTCGGCGCAGGGCGTTCCGAACTGATGAAACTCATCTACGGGGCGGTCAGGCCGACGGCTGGCCAGATCGTGCTGAAAGGTTCGCCGCAGCGCTTCAAGACGCCGCGTGACGCGGTCCGCGCGGGCGTGGCGCTGTGCCCGGAGGATCGCAAGCAGGAGGGCATCGTCGCCATTGGTTCGGTGTCCGACAATTTGAATATCAGCTGCCGGCGCCATTTCAGTCCGCTTTTCGTACTGAATTCCGCGAAGGAAGCGTCTACCACGAGCGAGTACATCGCCAAGCTCGCGATCAAGACACGCGACGGCAATACGGCAATCGGCACGCTGTCCGGCGGCAACCAGCAGAAAGTGATCCTGTCGCGCTGGCTGGCCGAGGAAATCGACGTGTTCCTGATGGACGAACCCACCCGCGGCATTGACGTCGGTGCGCGCAGCGAAATTTATGGCCTGTTGTATGGGCTGGCGGAAGCGGGGCGCACGGTGATCGTGGTGTCGAGCGATCTGGCCGAAGTGATTGGCGTGGCGGATCGCGTGATCGTGATGCGGGAAGGAAAGATCGTCGGGAATTTGCCGAAAGCCCAAGTCACGCCCGATCAATTGATCAAGCTCGCGTTACCCGGCTGAACGGGACCTATACAACGAGGGCGCGTAGTCGACGCGCCTTGAAGGAAATACACAACATGCAGACGTCCAACACCCCCGTCACGAACCAGCCTGACCCGAAGGAAAGCGTCGGTCACCGCGCGCGCGCCGCGAGGACGTGGGACCTTATCAACAAGTCGGGCATCGTGATGGTGTTCGTCATCCTGTTCGCTACGCTGTCGCTGACCGTGCCGGACTTTATCAGTTCGCGCAATATCCAGGGCCTGCTGCTGTCGGTCACGCTGATAGGTTCCATTTCCGTCACCATGATGTTCGTTTTGGCACTGGGTGAAGTGGATTTGTCGGTTGCATCGATCGTCGCTTTTGCGGGTGTCGTGGCGTCCACGCTGATCACCTCGACACACAGCCTGACGCTCGGAATCGTGGGTGGCGTTCTGGCGGGAGGTGCGGTGGGGCTGGTGAACGGCGTGTTGATCGCGCGTTGGAAGATCAACTCGTTGATTGTCACGCTTGCGATGATGGAAGTCGTGCGCGGCCTGGCCTTTATCACGTCTCACGGCGACGCTGTGATGATTTCCGAGGAGTCCTTCTTTGAACTCGGTGGTGGCTCGTTTCTCGGCATCTCGTATCCGATCTGGTCGAATATTGTGGGCTTCGTGCTGTTCGGCTTTTTGCTGAAGAAGACTGTGTTCGGCAAGAACGTGCTGGCTGTGGGTGGAAATGGCGAAGCAGCGCTGCTGGCGGGCTTGCCGGTCATGCGCATTAAGATTGCTGTGTTCGTGTTGCAGGGTCTAGTCACGGGTTTTGCGGGCGTGATGCTGGCATCGCGGATGA
This sequence comes from Caballeronia sp., assembly GCF_049581465.1. Classification (GTDB taxonomy): domain Bacteria; phylum Pseudomonadota; class Gammaproteobacteria; order Burkholderiales; family Burkholderiaceae; genus Caballeronia. The sequence continues at coordinate 4,811 of NZ_JBAUSA010000819.1, forward strand.
GTCTTGGCGATCCGAAGACGTCGGTTGGATTGGAGCTGGGTGTGATTTCGGCATGCGTGCTGGGTGGAGTTTCCCTGACGGGCGGCGTGGCGACGATTTCAGGTGTGCTAGTCGGTGTGCTGATCATGGGCTCCGTGCAGGACGCGATGAGTCTGCTTAACGTACCGACGTTTTATCAATATCTGATTCGTGGCGGCATTCTGTTGCTCGCGGTGTTGTTCGATCAATATCGACGGAGCAAGCGAGTCGCTTAGGGGCCGGCTGTTAGCTTTGGGCGGAGCGATGCTGCTAGCGGCGAGTGTGGGGAGAGCGTTGAGTCCTTCTGCTGGCGTGGTCGTTCTGCTTAAGTAGTATTTTCTTGCTTATTACTGTTAGCCCCTATCCGGGGCGGGACTTCATTTCTTTGCAAACGCGCAAAGAAACGAAGCAAAGAAACGCGTTCAAACCGCGAATACCTTAGTGTCGTCATTGCACATTTCAGGCTTTTGGCACGAAACAATC
>NZ_JBAUSA010000820.1:0-6253 GCF_049581465.1 Caballeronia sp.
TGTCCGACATCATTGGCGAGATTAGCGCGGCGTCGTCGGAACAAACCGGTGGCATCGAGCAAATCAATCGGGCGGTCTCGCAGATGGATGAGGTGACCCAGCAAAATGCGGCGCTCGTGGAGGAGGCGGCCGCTGCAGCCGCGTCGCTTGAGCAGCAGGCGGCGCAGCTCGATCTCGTCGTGTCGATCTTCCGGGTTTGACGGACGCGGCGTGGTTGCTCAAAATCCTTCGGGCAGGTCCGCCGCGATGAAACCGATGACGCGATGCAAGCCCGGGCGAATACACTCACCTGCTGTGGCTTAAGCGCGTTTCTTCTGGGGTTGCTGGCAAGCCTCGCCTGCCTTGATGCGGTCAAGACGGTCGCTAGCCGCCGCCACGACCGACATCGGCGCGTTGCGTAGTTGCCAGTCGTGGAGGCAGACGATCGCGGCGAACCACGCGTACGCGTCGTCGTCGAGTTCCCAGACGCCGCTTTCATTGCCTTTCTGGAAGACCAGGGCGATCGCAGCGTCGCTCTTGACGAGCGCTTCTTGTTCGAACGGCCCGTAGCCAGCCTCCGATATGAAACTCGCGAGCAGCATGACTTCTGTCAAGCGCCGGGCGCCGTCTATCCAGCCTTTGCCTGCATGAAGCCCTGCTAGCGAAAGGTAAGCCCCGAGCGACAGCTCGTCGCTAACCGCGCGTGGAATAGGAAGCAGAAGCGCCTTGTTCAATCGTGCGCGGACGGCTTGAGGCGAACCTTGGAACTGAATAGGACGTGGCATGGAGGCATCCAGAGTTGCGTCTACAGGTTAACGAACGTGTTTAACGTTTTCTTTAGGGGATTTTTGCTATTCATCAGAACAAATGGCAGGCGTAGCGCGCGTGGCAAGGACGCTAAAAGCACACGTTGCCACGCTGACGTGAAGGGCCAACGGCCGGGTTGGCGACGTACGCCAGGCGTTCCAAACCTCAGGGATAATTTTCACCAGTTAAAGTGTCGGTCCGCTTGACTGGAGCTACACAATGAACGGGGAAGTGAAGGCGGGTCGATCGGGCGATGAAAGCACTCGCCTGGAACCTCAGGAGCGCGTCGGCCGCTACGCCATGAAAGCGCTGGCGGGTTCGGCAATAGGCTATGCGATGGACGGTTTCGATCTCTTGATCCTTGGCTTCATGTTGCCAGGCATCGCACTGTCGCTCCGCCTTTCGACACAACAAGCGGGCGCACTCGTGACCTGGACGCTGGTGGGCGCTGTCGCAGGTGGCGTGGTCTTTGGCGCGCTGAGCGACCGCTTCGGGCGAGTACGCGTGCTGACATGGACGATCATGCTGTTCGCCGTCTTCACCGGTCTCTGTGCCTTCGCCAAAGGCTATTGGGACTTGCTGGCATATCGGACCATCGCGGGAATAGGCCTGGGGGGCGAGTTCGGAATCGGCATGGCGCTGGCCGCCGAAGCGTGGCCGGCAAGCATGCGGGCGCGTGCCTCGTCGTATGTTGCCCTTGGCTGGCAATGCGGCGTCCTGTGCGCCGCGTTAGTGACGCCGGCGTTGCTTCCCCTGATTGGCTGGCGCGGCATGTTCCTTGTTGGCGTGCTCCCTGCGGGTGTCGCGTGGGTGCTTCGCAATCGACTACAAGAGCCTCAAGCATTCGTACGCGTTGCGTCGTCCAAGCAGGGCGCCACGAGCTTGATCGGTGGCTTTAGATTGCTCTTTGCCGATGCGGCAAGCACCAAGACAAGTATTGGCATTGCGATCCTGTGCGCCGTGCAAAACTTCGGCTACTACGGGATCATGATCTGGATGCCGACGTATCTATCCAGGGAACTCGGTTTTTCACTGACCAAGTCCGGTGTCTGGACTGCAGTCACAGTCGTAGGGATGATGATCGGCATGGGCGTGTTTGGCCAGATCGCGGATCGAATCGGCCGCAAACCTGCGTTTCTGCTTTTTCAGGTGGGCGCGGTTGCAACGGTGATCATCTATTCACGGCTCTCTGGCCCCGCTGCGATGCTGTGGGTTGGCGCCTTGATGGGCATGTTCGTGAACGGTATGGTGGGCGGATACGGTGCACTGATGTCGGAAGCCTATCCCACCGAGGTCCGCGCAACTGCGCAAAACGTGCTTTGGAATATCGGACGTGCGATAGGTGGGCTCGGTCCGATCGCAGTTGGATTCGTTGCGTCGACCTACACGTTTCAAATCGCGGTCGCGATGCTGGCCGGCATCTACCTGATCGACATTATCGCTACCGTTTTCCTGATCCCCGAACTCAAGGGATCGGAGTTGCGCTAGCTGCTTCGGTGATCTTTTCGGTCCCGCACGCGCGGATATCCGGGCTGAATTGACAACTTGTTTATGCTGCAACCCGGACTTTTATCTTTCTCGATACACCTGGCAGCGTAGCCTTCACGAACGCTAATCCTAGGCTATCGAAATGCGTCAACAACGAGCAACATGTGCAACGTCGGCAATTGAGTCAAGAGGGGAACTGAGAAGAGAGCGGGGACGACTCCTGCGACGCAATCTTGCGCTGGGCGCGATCTCACTGTCGGTCGCGGGCACCGCGCTTGCGGCGGATGAGGCGCTCGTACCCGCCGCGCCCCTCAGTGAGCTGGCGGCCCATGCACCGTTGCAGATCGAATCGATAGTCACTGTCTTGTGGCAACGATTTCGCGTGGCACGGCGCGAGTCGACCTTGATCGCTGAAGCGGTCATTAGCTCCGCTAACCGCTATGCTGTGTCGCCGGTCCTGCTGCTCGCGGTCATTGCGACAGAGTCGGGATTTGACCGGCACGCCGTCAGCGTGGCCGGTGCCCAGGGGTTGATGCAGATTCTTCCGGCGGCGCATCCGGAACTGGCTGCTGCCGGCAAGGATATAACCGAGCCAACTGAGAACGTCCGTATCGGCTCCTCGATTCTGCGCGAATACCTTGACGCATCGGACGGCGACCTTGGCAGCGCCCTCAAACGTTACAGCGGTGGCGGGCGGGGCTACGCGCAGCGCGTCGATTTCCGCATGCGTCAGTTTTCGGCGAGCCTGGATGCAGCGAACCGCGGCTCGGAGAAAGTCGCGGTTGTCGATTCTCACTGAGCGCCTCAGCGCAAGACCATCGCGAACAGCAATTCCTTGAAACCCTCGACGGGAGCGGGGCTGCGTTGCGCCTTCGCTAACAGGATTGCACCTTGCAGCGACGACACCACGAATTGCGCGAGCACATCGCAATCGACGCTAGACGGCAATTCGCCGGCCTCCACGGCCGCGCCTAAACAATACGCAACGCACTTCTGTACTTCTGCAAAGATATCGACCACGCGTAAGCGCAGGACCTCGCTGTGATCGCTTGCTTCGACAGCGAAATTGCCGAACAGACAGCCGTTTTTTGCATGGTTCTGACTGATGTGTTCAATGTTTGCGTCAATGTAGTCGCGAAGTCGTTGAAGCGGCGCTAGCGAGTCGTTGCAAAGCGTCTCACGGATCGTTTCGCGACTGTTCGCGAAATAGAGATCCATGACCTCGAGGCCAAATGCTTCCTTCGATGCAAAATGATTCGTGAACGAGCCCTGCGGAACGCCGGCAGCCTGAACGATGTCGCGCACGCTCGCCCCGCCGAAGCCTCGCTCATGTACGACTTTTAAACCTTCGGAGAGGATTTTGGAGCGATGTGAAGGTCTTGGCATAGTGGATTTATTGTACGGTCGTCCATATTGGGAGTCAAGACGGTGGGCAGACGTCCAGTCGAGCACGCTTTTTCCGTTTGACGTATGGTATTCACCGGATCTCCGTCCGCAGATGGGGCGTTCGACTTTCGTCAAGGCATCCTTATCAACCTTCGAGTGGAATCCATGAGCCCGTCACGTCAATTGCGCCTCGGCGCCTTCATGCGCCCCGCCACCATCCACACGGGGGCGTGGCGTTATCCCGGCGCGTTTCCCGATGCAAACTTCAACTTCGCACATATCAAGCGGTTCGCGCAAACACTCGAGCGAGGGCGGTTCGACGCCTTTTTCATGGCTGATCACCTTGCGGTGCTCAACATGCCTGCGCAGGCGTTGAAGCGCAGCCATACGGCAACCTCGTTCGAGCCGCTTACGCTGCTGTCCGCGCTTGCAGCCGTAACCGAGCGTCTCGGGTTGATCGCGACGGCATCCACAACCTACGACCTGCCGTATCACGTGGCTCGCCGCTTTGCATCGCTCGACCACATCAGCGGAGGCCGGGCGGGCTGGAATATGGTCACCACAGCCAATCCCGACGCTGCACTGAACTTTGGCCTCGACGAACAACCGGAGCATGGCGAGCGCTATCGGCGGGGCCGTGAATTTCTCGATGTCGTCACGGGCCTGTGGGATAGCTGGGCGGACGATGCGTTCGTGCGCGACGTCGAAAGCGGCACGTTCTTCGATCCCGCGAAGATGCACGTGCTGAACCACAAGGGCGAGCACCTGTCGGTGCGTGGACCGCTTAACATCGCGCGCCCGGTGCAGGGATGGCCGGTCCTCGTGCAGGCGGGGTCCTCGGAGGCGGGGCGGCAAATCGCGGCTGAAACCGCGGAGGTCGTATTTACGGCGCAGACCAGGCTGGTCGACGGCCAGCGCTTTTATGCCGACGTAAAGGGCCGGATGGCAAAGCTTGGACGTAACCCTGATCACTTGAAAATCATGCCGGCGGCATTCGTGGTCGTAGGCGATTCGATCGACGAAGCACGTGAGAAACGTGCGCGTCTCGACACGTTCGTCCACTATGACAGCGGCATCGCCTCGCTGTCGATCGCGCTCGGTCACGACGTGTCGGCGTTCGACCCCGACGGCCCGTTGCCCGGGATCCCGGAGACCAATGCGGGAAAGAGCAGCCGCGAACGCGTGCTTGACTGGGCCAGCCGCGACAAGCTGACAATTCGCCAGCTCGCGCAGCGCATTGGTGGTTATTCAGGACTGGAAATGATCGGCACAGCGTCCATGATCGCGGATCAGATGGAGCAATGGCTGGTGGAGGAGGGCTCGGATGGATTTAACGTCATGTTCCCCTACCTGCCCGAGGGCCTAGACGATTTTGTCGATAAAGTCGTGCCTGAACTGCAGGCAAGAGGCATTTTCAAGCGCGAGTATGAAGGCGTGACACTGCGTGAGAATCTTGGTTTGCCGCGGCCGGACAACCGGTTTTTCAAGGCGTGAGCGGCGCGCTCGTCATCGCTCGCTTGATGCCGGGAAGAGATGCCGCACGGATGCCTGCACGGGTCGGTAAAAACGATTCTTGAAGCGGCGCGGGCAATCGATTACAGTCGGTGCATCGCCTGCGGGTCCTGCTTTGATGCCACGCCAGCGTTCCTCGCCGTTCGCCATAAAACCGCATGTTTGGGAGGCTGATCAATGAAGGCATTGAGACTGATTTCCGTAGCCGCGATCCTGCTCGGTGTGTCCGCCATGGCCTCGGCCGAAGGTAACGGCAACGGCGGCTCGGGGGGCGGCAATGCGCACGGCGCTGCCACCGCGGGTCCCACGGCCGGCGGTGACAACACATCGACACCAGGCAGCTCCAAACCAGGAAAACTCCACTTCAAGCACAAGAAGAATCCGCCGGTCGCCGCTAGTCAATAAGCGCCAAGCGGGTCTATCTGTGGCGGAGAAAAGCTGCCGCAGTTCTGAAACGGCGGCAGCTTTTTCTTTGGCACGCGAGAGGGCGGGTCACGTTTCGTTTAGTCGATTAATATAAACTGTAGGCTTCAGCTTTGCGGCGGACCGCTGCCAGAAGTCGGCGGTGTCCCGTGGCGCTTGTTGGCGAGCAGTTAAATTCCGTGTGGCGATTGAACTCCTTAGGGCGGCCACGCTCGAAGATGGGCAAACGTCCCCGCGACGAGCTCGTCATGGCATTTAAAATGCATGACAAACGCTATGTGACCGGTCTCGGCGCGACAGCGCCCATGATTTATTACCTTGGCGAGAAGCGGTAGCATGGTCCTCGTGTGGACCCGATTCGTCGAAAGCGAATGGCGAATCGGTCGCGCGATGGTGGATTGTGTATTGCATTAAACGTTCGGCAACTTGGTGCCGTAACAACCCGAAACACTAACGTCAGGTCGAACCAGAATGGCTACAGAACCCCATCAGCAAAGTCAAAGCGACGTTCTGAACGCCGCACGCAAAGAGCGCAAGCGCGTTGCGATTTTCCTTGTCAACGGTGTACGACTGGTTGGTCACATCGAATCGTTCGATCAGTATCTGGTCATGCTCAGCTCTGCGGCGGGTATCCAGGCGGTCTACAAGCATTCGATTT
>NZ_JBAUSA010000821.1:0-2928 GCF_049581465.1 Caballeronia sp.
GAGACGCGCGGTCTCCTGGCTGGTTTGATCGGGGTTGGGTTCAGACATTGACGCGCTTCGAATCGAGAAAAACCTAGTTTACACCGTACATGCGTGCTCGATCACGCGCATGGGCGATAGGGATAGCCAGCTTACTCAATGATGGAGCCAATCATTTCGCGAACCGGCACCTCCCAAGACTTCGACGGGAGCCACGGCGCTTGGGGCCTGATTTCGGCGGCAGCAGCCATCTAACAGGCGCGTTTGCACTCGTAAAATCTCGCCAAATACGCGGCTATTAAGATAACTATCATTGAACGAAACCGCTGACGCGGTATGGTGGTTGGCCGACGTTACCGTCCTAGCCGGCGCCGCAGCATTCCTTTCTGGGTGCGGCGATGGCAGTGCAGTGCACCGCACCTGTTTATCCCGAATGGAGTTCTGCTATGACACCCCTACGTCAGCGGATGGTCGAGGATATGCGTATTCGCAATCTCGCGGCCAATACCCAGCGCGCCTACCTGCAGCAAGTAAGCGCCTTTGCCAAATACTTTGGCCGCTCTCCGGCCGCACTTGGACCCGACGAGATTCGCGCCTGGCAATTGCATCTGATTGAAGTGTGACGAATGTCGCGTAGCACACTGGTGACCGCCACCACGGCATTGCGGTTCCTGTACACGGTCACGCTCCGGCGCCAGATCGTCGTCAACGACATCATCATGTCGACGAAACCCCGTACGCTACCTGTGATCCTCAGCCGCGACGAGATCACCCGATTTTTTGAGTCGATCCCCAGTCTGAAGTACCGCGCGATTCTCATGACGGCGTACGCGGGCGGCCTGCGTATTTCGGAAGTGACGCGACTGAAGGTCAGCGACATTGACAGCCAGCGAATGGTACTGCGCATCGAGCAGGGCAAGGGCCAGGTTGACCGCTACGTCATGCTGTCCCCGCGGCTGCTGGAGATCCTGCGCAGTTACTGGCAGATCGGTCGACCCGCGCACTGGCTCTTCCCGGGACGGTTCCCCGGCCGACCCATCGAGCCCGGCACGATACGCCTGTCATGTCAGCAGGCTCGGCGCCGAGCTGGTATCACCAAACCGGTCACGCCGCACTCCCTGCGCCATGCGTTCGCTACCCATCTGCTCGAGGCTGGTACTGACGTGCGCACCATCCAGCTGCTGCTTGGCCACCGCAGCCTCGCCACCACCTCGCGTTATCTGAGGGTGGCTACCAGCACAATCTGTGCAACCACCAGCCCGTTTGACCTCCTCCCACAACCAGTTGCGCCTGACCCGCCAGAAGAACCGCCGGTGACCTTCTGAGCACGTCCATGAAGACTGCGCAACTGGAGGTGGCGGACGTATTGCGTCGCTACGGCACCCGCGTATCGTCAAACCCATTCCGGGTCACTGAGTCGCGCCCAGCGGCGCGTCATGAGCGCGGTTGAACTATGCCGGACCGCTGCGCTCGGCGGGCATGTCGAACAGTGCGATGCCTGCGGCCATCAACGCATCGCCTATAACAGCTGCCGGAATCGCCACTGTCCCAGGTGTCAGTCGCTTGCCCGGGCACAATGGCTCGACGACCGTCAGGCCGATCTGCTGCCGGTACCGTACTTCCACGTGGTGTTCACGGTCCCGGAAGAGATCGCGGCGATTGCCTACCAGAACAAGGCGGTGGTCTACGACATCCTGTTCCAGGCCAGCGCCGAAACACTGCAGACCATCGCTGCTGATCCGAAACACCTCGGCGCTGACATCGGCTTCATCGCGATCCTCCATACCTGGGGCCAGAACCTGTTGCACCATCCACACCTGCACTGCGTGGTGCCAGGTGGCGGTCTGGCGCCGGACCACTCACGCTGGATTGCCTGCCGTCCTGGTTTCTTCCTGCCGGTGCGCGTGCTATCACGCCTGTTCCGGCGTCTGTTCCTTGAGCGGTTGCGGCGTGCCTTTGAGGCCGGGCACCTGCGGTTCTTCAACGCCCTCGCGCCGCTGCAGCACGTTCAGGCGTTCGCCCGCTATCTGGCTGGCCCGCGACGCGCGGAATGGGTGGTGTACGCGAAGGAACCGTTCGGCGGGCCGCAGCAGGTACTCGGCTATCTGGGGCGTTACACGCATCGCGTCGCCATCTCGAACAATCGCCTGATCGACATCGCTGACGGACACGTCACGTTCCGCTGGAAAGACTACCGCCATGAATCCGCACAGCGCGTGATGCGGCTCGAAGCGCCGGAATTCATCCGCCGCTTCCTGCTTCACGTGCTGCCGCGCGGACTGCAGCGTATCCGTCACTACGGGTTCCTCAGTAACCGGCGCCGCGAAACCGGACTCGCCGAATGCCGGCGCCTGCTCGAGGTCATACCACCGCCGGTGATTGCCACTGACGAGCGCCGACCCGACTATCACGACCGCTATGCCAGACTCACCGGGCAATCGCTGCGCCACTGTCCAGTGTGCGCCCGCGGACGAATGATGTGCATCGAAATCCTCCCGCATCACGCACGGCCACGGGCACCACCCGCTGGTGTGCCGTGACGCTCGCGCCTTCACGCTCCGTCTACCTGCCCGGACAATCGGTCGCCCGGCTGCGGCAGGGCTTTGGCCGCGCCCAGGTCATCGCGGCGCTACCGCCCCCATGGCCCTCTCCATCACGATCGCACCGGCGTCCTGGCAACCTTCACACGCAGCAGCGGGACGTCTTCCACGGCGTCGCCAACACCGTCATCTACAACATCACGCTCATCACCCTGATTCAATGCCCATAGCTGCTCACGCCGGTGGAGCGGTTTAGCTCAAAGAATTTTTAGCTAAGCGGACGCGGGTTTCATGCCGTGCCCGCGATCATCGCAGTGCGCCGCTTCCGCTTAGCTAAAAATCCTCTGCATTATCAGCATTGAAATCACTCGTGCGCGGCCTTTCTTTGCCTCCCGAACGGTGTGAACGC
>NZ_JBAUSA010000822.1:0-7515 GCF_049581465.1 Caballeronia sp.
AACTAGGGCAGCATCTTGAAGCGAAAAGCGGCGAAGCGAGCATGGCGGGCAGCGATTCACCGATGCCCGCCAAGTTTTTAGCAAAATTCGCAACTAACGGTCTATCTCAGCAACGCCCGCGACCTGCGTCCGTTCTCGGGCACGGTACTTCAAAGCAAGCGGACGATGCTGTTTGCGACACCTCCTGCGATTCGCGAGATCCCTAGCCGAGGTTGCCCCTCTGGTCGGTGAAATCCCTAGGTTTCACGCGTCAATGGTAACGTTACCATTCGATCAACCGAACGGCTAATCGATGCCGCCAGTCGCGTTATCAAGGAGTTGCGTTTTGACCGCAAATCGAAAGACACCCGAGCAGCTCCGCAGTTATCGCTGGTATGGCGTCAACGACCTTCGCTCGTTCGGTCATCGGTCGCGAACTGCGCAGATGGGCTATCACCCGTCGGACTACATGGGAAAGCCCGTCATTGCGATTGTGAACACATGGAGCGAACTTAACTCCTGCCACACGCATTTCAAGCAGCGCGTCGAGGAGGTGAAGCGCGGCGTCTGGCAAGCGGGCGGCTTCCCGGTCGAAATGCCGGTGATGACGCTTGCGGAACCGTTCCAGAAGCCCACCACGATGTTGTATCGGAACTTCCTTGCAATGGAAACCGAGGAGTTGCTGAAGTCCTATCAGTTCGACGGCTGCGTCCTGATGGGCGGCTGCGACAAGACCACGCCGGGCCTGTTGATGGGCGCGATCAGCATGAACCTGCCGAGTATCTATCTTCCCGCCGGGCCGATGCTGCGCGGTAACTGGAACGGCCGCACGCTAGGCAGCGGCTCGGACACCTGGAAATACTGGGCCGAATTGCGCGCGGGCAAGATCACGGAAGACGAATGGAAGGGCATTGAAAGCGGCATCGCCCGGTCGCCGGGTCATTGCATGACCATGGGCACCGCCTCCACCATGACGACCGCCACCGAGACGCTCGGGCTGACGCTGTCCGGCTTTTCATCGATACCCGCCGTCGACTCGCGTCACGCGCAATTCGCTTCGCTGACCGGCCAGCGGATCGTGGAAATGGTCTGGACCGACCAGAAGCCGTCGGACATCCTGACTGCCAAATCCTTCGATAACGCCGTCACCACCGTGCTCGCCATGTCAGGTTCTACCAATGCGATCGTGCATCTGGTCGCGGTCGCGCGTCGCGCCGGCATCGACCTGACAACGGCGCGTTTTGATCAACTCGCGCGCATTACGCCCGTGCTCGCCAATCTGCGGCCGGCCGGCAAATACCTGATGGAAGACTTCTTCTATGCAGGCGGCCTGCGTGCGTTGCTCGTCGAACTGGGCGAGTTGATCGATGGCACGCAGATGACGGTGAATGGCACGACACTCGGCGAAAACATCGCCGGTGCGCAGATCTTTGACACCGATGTCATCCGCGAGCGCAGCAATCCGCTGGTTGAAAGTGACGGTCTCGCCGTGCTGACCGGCAACCTCGCGCCGGACGGCGCGGTGATCAAGCCCGCCGCAATGGAATCGCATCTGCTGACGGCGCGCGGCCCGGCTGTGGTGTTCAAGGATTACGCCGACATGGCGGCGCGTATCGATAGTGAGGATCTCGAAGTAACGAAGGACTCGGTTATCGTATTGCAACATGCCGGTCCGGTCGGCGCGCCGGGCATGCCGGAATGGGGCCAGTTGCCGATTCCGCAAAAGCTCCTGAAGCAGGGCGTCCGGGACATGGTGCGTATCTCCGACGCCCGCATGAGCGGCACCAGTTATGGGGCCTGCGTGTTGCACGTGGCGCCGGAATCGTTCGTGGGCGGGCCGCTTGCGCTGGTGCGGGACGGCGACATGATCGAACTCGACGTGCCGGGGCGTCGCCTGCACCTCGAAGTCAGCGATCAGGAACTTGCCGCGCGCAGGCAATCGTGGAAGGCGCCGAAGCTGCCGTTCGAGCGCGGTTTTGGCGTGATGCACCAGCTACATGTAACGCAAGCCAATAAGGGCTGTGACTTCGATTTCCTCGAGGAGCCGGTCGCATCGGCTCATTGCGTTGATCGCAATGAGCCTGAAATCCACTAACTCATCTTGAGCACACCGACACCGATGACCCCATCCGAGATCACCGTCAGCGCCGCCGCGCTTGAACAACTCCGGCACGTGAGCACGGCGACGCTCACTACGCAATTGTTCAAGCGCGGCTTGCGAAACGTCTTCCTGCAAGGGGTCGCGCCACTCGTCAAGCCAGCGCCGGGAACGCCGAACCTGGTCGGACCGGCGTTCACGCTGCGCAACATCCCGGCGCGCGAAGACCTCGATCACGTGGGCGTGTTCCAGGACCCGGACCATCCGCAGCGCAAAGCGGTGGAGAGCGCGCCCCCGGGCAGTGTGCTGGTCCAGGATTGCCGGGGTGAACGCACGGTGGCATCGGTCGGATCGATTCTCGCGCTAAGGCTTGCCAAGCGAGGCGTGGCGGGCATGGTTTCCGACGGTCCCGTGCGCGACAGCGGGACGATCGCTGAACTCGGCCTGCCCATCTGGTGCGCGGGAGCCAGCGCGCCGCTCAACCTCGCCAAACATCATGCGGTGGACATGAACGTGCCGATCGCTTGTGGCGGCGTGGCGGTGTATCCGGGCGATATCGTCGTCGCCGATGTTGACGGCGTAGTGATCGTGCCGCGCGAGATGGCCGAAGAGGTGGCCCGCGATGCCGCCGAGCAGGAACAGATGGAGATCTTCATCTCGCAACGTATCGACGAAGGCAGGCCGCTTCGCGGCACGTATCCGCCGAACGAAGAAACACTGGCCGCGTACGCGCAATGGCGCGCGGCGAGAAAGTAGGCTGCTGAACATAATTTGGCTCGCGGCACGCCGCGGGCGCCGGAGACGCCGTGACCCATGCTGTGAAGCCAGCTGCAAAGCACGCGATGCCCGCGGTCGACGAATCGCGCCTGATCAACCGCCTCGCGCTCAGGCTGATGCCGCTTCTGGGCCTGCTGTATCTGGTCGCGTATATCGACCGCTCCAATATCAGCTTCGCCAAGCTGCAGATGCTGGGCAGCCTTGGCCTGAGCGAAGTCGCGTATGGACTGGGCGCGTCGCTGTTTTTCATCGGTTATCTTTTGTTCGAAGTACCAAGCAATTTGTTGCTGCACAAATACGGCGCGCCGCGCTGGATCGCGCGGATCATGCTGACATGGGGCATCGTGACGGTGCTGCTCGCGTTCACGAAGAACGCCACGATGTTCTATGTGCTGCGATTCTTGCTGGGCGCGTCAGAAGCAGGGCTCTTTCCCGGCGTGATCTATTACCTCACGCTGTGGTTTCCCGCGCGGCAGCGCGTACGGATGCTCGGCTATTTCACCTTGGGCAGCAGTCTGGGCAACATGGTCGGCGCGCCTATCTGTGGCTTTCTCCTCGACCGGGGCGGCTTGCTTGGCCTCCAGGGCTGGCAGTGCGTGTTTATCGTGACGGGCGTGCCGTCGATCCTGCTGACTGCCGTCGTGTTGCGCTATCTGCCGGCGTCGCCAGTCAAGGCAAGCTTCCTGTCGAACGACGAAAGGAGCTGGCTTGCCACTACCCTCGAAGCCGAACGGGCGCTCGCGGCGCAGGCGGAATCGGGGAAGACGAGTTTCATCAGCGTGATAACGGAACCGCGCGTGATCGGCATGGCGCTGTACTACATGATGCTGTCGATTTCGGTGTACGGCGTGAGCTACTGGCTACCCACACTGGTAAAGGGTTTCGGTGTCAGCAACACGGTCAACGGGCTCATCAACATCGTTCCCTGGCTGCTCGCGACCATCGTCCTGATATGGGTGCCGTCCAGGTTACGGGCAGGCAATCGCGTGATGATCGGGATGTTTTTCACGGCGATGCTCGGTGTCGTGTTCTTCCTTGGCAGCGTGTTCTTGCCGAACAATACGCTGCGCTTTATCGCGTTGTCGCTCGGCGCACCATGCATGTACTTGCTGCTGCCCTGCTTCTGGACGCTGCCGCCGAAGTTCCTCACCGGCGCGCGTGCGGCGGCCGGCATCGCCGCTATCAATTCACTGGGCCACGTGGGTGGCTTTATCGCGCAGAATCTCGTGCCGTGGGTCCGTCAGGTGAGCGGCAGCGCCCGCGCGCCGATGCTGATTCCTGCCGCGTGTCTCCTTACATTCGGCGTGATCACGCTGGTCCTGATTCGGCGCAGCCGCGATACCGGGGCGCGAGGGGCCGATTCGCACGGCGGCCAAACCGCGAAGGGCGCGGCATAGAGCGCCGCGTCGGCTCTTGCTACGCAAACGAGGGTCGCAATGCCACCGGGCGGCGCAGACGCACCGCGTTCGAAGACGTTCCTGCGATGTAACTGACTACAATAGGCGCGCTAAGCCATCCAACGTCCACGCGAACCATGCCAAACGACAAGCCGATCCCCCAATCCATCGAACTGCCCGGCAGCGCTTCGACTCGGCCTGTGAAGCGCTCGCGCGGGGGGGCGAAAGGGCTTCGGATCACCGACGTCGCGACGGCAGCCGGCGTGTCGGCGATCACCGTGTCCCGCGCGTTCAACAACCCGGAATCGGTCGCGGCGGAAACGCTCGAACGCGTGCGGCAAGTGGTGCAAAGGCTCGGCTATGTCCCGAACCGGCTGGCGGGAGGCTTATCGTCGTCGAAGTCGCGACTGATCGCGGCGATCGTTCCCACGATCGCGCACTCGCTCTTCTCGGAGACCATCCAGGTGTTCAGCGAGACGATGTCGCAAGGGGGCTATCAGGTGCTGCTGGCCCTGAGCGGTTATAACAATAGCAACGAAGAAGCGCTCCTCGCTGCGGTGCTGAGCCGGCGTCCCGAGGGTATCCTGTTGACGGGGGTCGCGCATACCGATTCATTGCGTGAGCGTCTGCGCAACGTCGGCATCCCGATCGTGGAAACGTGGGACATGACCGAGACGCCGATCGATATGCTCGTCGGCTTTTCGCACTATCAGATCGGCGAGGCGGTGGCGGAGCGGCTTTTGAAGCGGGGGGTGCGGCATCCCGGCCTCGTATCGGCGGACGACCAGCGTGCGATGGCGCGCCGCAGCGGCTTTCGCGAACGGTTGGCGCGCGAAGGGATTCGGGATATTGCGGAGATCATTGTGAAGTCGCCTAGCTCGGTATCGACGGGAAAGACTGCGTTTGCCGGGTTGATGAAGCAGGCGCCGGAACTCGACGGCGTGTTTTGCGGCTCCGATCTGCTCGCTATCGGCGTGCTCGGCGAGGCGAAACGCAGGGGCATCGAGGTGCCGTCTGCATTGTCGATATGTGGTTTCGGCGACCTCGAATTCGCGTCGGAAACAACACCGCAGCTGACGACGGTGCGCGTGGATGGCACGCGGATCGGTGTCAGTGCCGCGCGATGCCTGCTTGAACGCTTGAAGGGCGGGCCGGGAACCCGCGTGGTCGATGTGGGGTTTCAAATTGTCGAGCGCGAGAGCGTGTGACCGGTCACGTTAGCGCGCGGCCAAGGATGGGCGAATGCCCTCCTTGGGCTTCCCGCTGGTTTAAGCGCGGGCAGGCGAGTGAGGAGACTGCGTTATTTCCAGCAGCCGCTGAACGCCGGCCGCGAGCGCGAAGGTGGCCTGCGTGCCGTCCCGAAGCCGCAAGGAAAGAGTCGATGCTTTCTCGTCGCGCGCGCCGACCGTGACGAACAACGGAACGCGTTGCTCGCGGCCATCGACAATCTTCTTCTCCAGCCGCTCGGGCCGGTCGTCGAATACAGTTCTCAATCCCGCGTCTTCGAGCATTGCCACGACACGCCGCCCATACCCGTTGCTCGCGTCCGATACGGTTGCGACCGTGACCTGTTCCGGCGCGAGCCATGACGGAAGCCAGCCTTCATGATGTTCAAGAAGCATAGCGATAAACCGCTCCATGCTGCCAAGCACCGCATGGTGAATCATCACCGCTCGCACGCGCTCGTTTTCCGCGCCGACAAAGGACACGTCGAGACGCTCCGGCAGTACAAAGTCGAGCTGGATCGTGCCGCATTGCCAACTGCGCCCGCGACTGTCGATGAGATGAAATTCCAGCTTGGGTCCGTAGAACGCGCCTTCGCCCGGACGGACGGCAAACGGCAGGCCCGCAGCGGTCGCGGCCGCGCCTAATGCCGCCTCGGCACGATCCCAGTCACGCTCTTCGCCAGCTCGCATGCGCGGGCGCGTGGCGAGGAGGACATCGAACGAAGCGAAGCCCAGGTCTCTATAGACAACCCGCAGCAGGTCGCAGAAATTGCGAACCTCCGCTTCCACCTGTTCTTCGGCGCAGAAGACGTGTGCGTCGTCCTGCGTGAACGCGCGAGTACGCTTCAGGCCCTCAAGCGATCCCGACGGTTCATCGCGATGACAGGCGCCGAACTCGCTGTATCGAATGGGCAAGTCGCGGTACGAGCGAATCCGGTGGTTGAAGATCTGGACGTGGCAAGGACAACTCATGGGTTTGAGGCAGAAAGGCCGCGCGTCTTCGGCGCCAGTGACTGAATACATGCCCGCCTGAAACTTGTCCCAATGCCCGCTGCGCTCCCAGAGCGAGCGCACAAGCAATTGCGGCGTCCTGACTTCGCGAAATCCCGCGCGTCGCATCGAATCGCGGATGTAGTCCTCGACAATCCGGTAAACCTCCCATCCTCTCGGATGCCAGAAAACCATGCCGGGTCCTTCGTCCTGCTGATGGAACAGGTCGAGCATGTTGCCGAGTTGCCGATGGTCGAAGTCGTTCAAAGTATTCTCCTTTTCGTCGATGTGGGTGACGGAGGAGGGCCACAAACGCAAGAAGCCCCGTCCGTCGCGGGCGGGGCCTCTTTGAAGCTGCTGCGTTTTGTCTACTTAGCGCGCGCACTCTCCAAACGACCCGCCGATGCAGGTGGTCGTGGTAGTGGTCGCGACGATGGAGGACAAAAGATTCAGGTTCATGGCCTAGACGATAGTCGAGTTCCGCGAAGGGCGTCAAGTGAGATTGGGCGGCGTGTCCAAACCGCGGACGGGCATCGACCGAAGATTGTTCGGATGTTTGCCGAGGCGCCACGCGCGAGAAGAACTTGCCGATACGTGTTCGCCTGGACACCAAACGTCGCGGCAAACTTGCCGACTCGGGTCTGGTTGGGTGCTATTCTTTTGTCCAGTTAAGGCGTCCGCGAGTGACGCAGCGACATAGGCGAGTGATTCGGGTGAATTACGCAACAGGTTATTCGTGTTCGCTTGCGCGAACGCGCGCCAGAAGAAGCCGTTTAATTGTGCTTCGGTCAAGCTGTTCGCAGTGCGCATCAATACGTGTTTGTAGCAGCACATCTCGGTGGTGCGTGATCGGAGTTGTCGGAGTTGTCGGAGTTGCCGGATCCCAACGTACGCGTTTTGGCGCTTTTGGTTCAGCCATGCATCACGTGACGCCGCTGGGCGTGTCGTCATCTGATTCAAGTGTTCGCTATTTCGCGAAGAGGTGCGAGCGATCCCGGATAAAAAACAGATCCAAACAGGGGGCTTGGCATGTTGCGCAAGGTAATCG
>NZ_JBAUSA010000823.1:0-6091 GCF_049581465.1 Caballeronia sp.
CTTAACCCCTGGGGTCGCCGCCACCCAAGGCTGCGCCCCGAGTATCCGATCCGAGCTCTTGGCCAGCACGCACACAACCACAGCCGCGATGAGGTCAAACACCGCCAAGACGACAAACAGCGGGCTGTAGCCGACTTGAGTGACCAACACGCCAAACAGTGCCGTAAACGCCGCAGCGCCCAGATATCCCGCCATGCCGCCCATGCCCGTGGCGGTGGCGACTTCGTTCTTGCCGAACATGTCCGCGGTGATGGCATAAAGCGCCCCAGACAATGTCTGGTGGGCAAAGCCGCCGACGCACAGCAGCGCAATCGCCGCATAGGGACTCGCGACCAGTCCAACGCATGCCGGCCCGATCATGCAGAGGGCTCCAACGACGAACACCAACTTGCGCGAGTTGAACAACGAGACCTTCGCGTACTTATGAAACAACGGACTGAGGTAACCGCCAAGCACGCAGCCGATGTCCGCCGCCAGGAACGGCATCCACGCGAACAGCGCGACTTCCTTCAGGTTCATGTGGCGCTCGGTCATCATGTACAACGGAATCCAGGCGTTGAAGGTTTGCCAGGCCGGCTCGGAAAGAATCCGGGGAATGCCGATCGCCCAGAAGTTGCGACTACCGAGCATTTGAGTCCACCTCAGCTTGGGGGCGCCGACATCGCTGAACTTCGCCTCCTGTCCGGCAAGGATGTAATCCCGCTCACCATCGCTCAGCAGCTTCTGGTCGCGCGGGTGCCGGTACAGCACCATCCACAGCACGCTCCAGGCAATGCCCAGCCCACCGACAATCAGGAAAGCCCATTGCCATTGCCCATGCAACAAGGCCCATACGACCAGCGGCGGCGCGAGCAGCGCGCCGACCGATGAGCCAATATTGAACCAGCCGATTGCCACCGAGCGCTCCTTGGCCGGGAACCACTCGGTCGTCGCCTTCACGCCGGCCGGGATGCCGGCCGCCTCGGTGAGGCCGAGCACTCCGCGAAAGAAGGCCAGGCTTTGCCAGCCCGTGGACCATGCTGCCGCGGCGCAGGCCAGGGACCAGGCCAGCGCGAAGCCCGCAAAGCCGATCTTGGTGCCGAGCGTGTCGAGCAAATAGCCCGCGACCGGCTGCATGAACGCATAGCACAACTGCCACGCAACCACGACATGCGAGTACTGCTCGGTGCTGATATGCAATTCCTTCATCAGCGTGGGTGCTGCCACTGACAGAGTGTTCCGCGCGAGGTAATTGATGATGAGCCCCGCCGCCACCAGGCTGACCATCCACCAGCGTATGCCTTTGATTTTCATTGCGTCGTCTCCTAATTCCTAATAATTCGTCGTCAATCAAATAGGCTGGCCGGCAGGAGCGATCGAACCGTCGCCCTCGATATCGCCGCGCGTGTAGTTAATCCCCACGAAGCCGCCGCCCTGGTAGCGTTGACCCAAAGCATCGAGCGGGTTCGGCCCTGCCAGCACCTCCGCCGCATAGACCTCGGCGTCCTGTGTCGGCTGGTAACCCAGGCGCTCCGCGCCGGTGTTATCCCACCAGCTGCGCTTGTTGGCCGAGACGCCCCAGACGACCATGAAGCCCACATCCGTCGCCTCGACGCAGCGGTCGAGGAAGTGCAGCAGGTCGGCGTGTCCGAACCAGGTACTCAAGTGCCTGGGCTCGGTCGGTCGTTCGACGCAACTGCCGATACGCACACAGATGCTCTCGATGCCATGCTTATCCCAATACATTCTTGCCAGTGCTTCGCCCCACACTTTGCTCAGGCCGTAAAAACCATCCGGACGCAACGCGCAGTCGAGGCCGAGATGTTCGGTGACCGGGTACATGCCGATCGCGTGGTTCGAGCTGGCGAACACCACACGCCGCACGCCGTGGCGCCGCGCGCCTTCATAAACCTCGACCAAGCCGCGCAGGTTGTTGTCGATGATCTCCGGCAGCGGGCGCTCCACGCTCGTGCCCGCGAAGTGGATCAGCACGTCCACGCCCTCCATCAGGCGATCCACGATGGCGGGGTCGCGCAGGTCGCCGTGCATCACGTCCTCTCCTTCCACCAGCGGAACCAGGGGACGAGAGCCTCCGGCCGAGCGCAAGGGGATGCCGCGTGCGATCAAGGCAGTCCGCACGACCGAGCCGAGCTGTCCGCCGGCTCCACTAAGGGCAATCTTTTTCATAAGGTTCCTTTGCAGCGCTGCGGGCCATTCAGCCGTGGTACAGCGCAGGGTGAGGCCCGGCGATACCGGGCTGCAGAGAGAACAGGCCGCCGACCTGCGAACCATGTGGAAAGAGCAGTCGGACCGCCCTTGGCATAGCAAGATGAGGTACGGCGCGCGTAGATCCGTCGGCCCGACGCGCGGCCTGTTTGGAACGGTGGCTCCGAAATCCATGAGCGCGCCCAATCAAACACTTTGCGATCAATTGTGTTACGTTGTGTTGTACGACAACGTACTATTACAGATGAAATAACCAATTTCAATTAGGCATTTACCCGTACCAAGTATGGGACATATGGCTAGACGGGGTTAAATGAACGGCGAAAATCTCATTTTTCTTTATATGATGTCGTATGACGACGGTTTCTTTATTGCCACGGATAGGTCGCTCCTCCTGTAGGCCCCCAGCTCGACCGCCGAGGTTGACCAAGATTGCGAACCTGAAATACAAAACGCCGCGCAAAGCGCGGCGTTTATTGGGTTTTCCGATAGGTGCAGAAAGGATGCGGCTAAGGGCGGACCTCCCACTCGATCTCGAGCAGCGGATTTTTCTGGTCGGAGGCCTGCCCATCCAGTTCCGTAGCCGCACCGCCGACCAAGTTGAAAAGTCTGATGTCGCTCATTTAATTTTCCTGTGCTCAGACGCTGAGAAAGCATCTGCGAGACGCCGTTGTTCCTGAGCGGAAATACCTAGCGAGTGGGCGATGATTCGCCACTGCGAAACCACCTGCTGCTGCTGTTCGATGATGTCGTTCGCATCTGCAACAGGCACCCGGAAATACGGCGCCACCGACCGCACCAGTTCCAGATCCATGGCGTTGTCGACCTCACTAATGTTGAGCTTCAGCCCATGTGCATTGGGCGTCGGGTTCATGTCGAATGCAGGGGACAGCCGCCATCCCCTGCCCGACTCAAGCAAGAAGCCGTGGTTGCGCAGATGGTCGTCGGTGTTGGAAACCAGCAGGTTGAAAACGATGCGAGACCACAATTCCCGCAGATCGGCATCCGTGCTCACGCCATCTGTCATCAACACCTGCGCAATTTCCAGGTAGCTGGCACCGGTTGAAGCGTCATCGCCATCCTGGTGGCCGGTCAGATTCATCGCTGAAGCGAAGTGCACGCGTCGGCCGTCGGGGGTGCGATCAAAGCGCTTGACCAGGAAGGTGTGATGCTGGCTGCCGAAGCGACGCACCAGCGCGTCGGGCACGTTCAGGCCGCACGCCTTGGCCAGGGTGTGCACAACCATTTCCCAGGCGCCCACGTCGTGCTCGTCGCGCACACTGGGAAACTTGGCGATCCACAAATGACCCTCTGGGTCGACAACGCTGGCCTTCGGGCGAGCCCCGCCCAGTGAACCGCCGGGAGCGATGAGCATGCGTAGCCATTCGTCGGCGTGGCTGTCAGTGTTGTTTTCGTCGCGCTCTAGCGCCAGGCTTGCCGCTTCCAGGGCGCGCAGTTGCACGAATGGCGGCGCGGCAATGTGGTGCTGATTGTCGAGGAAAGCGCCCTCTTCGTTGCGGCGAAAGCGCAGAGCACCGACGCGGTAGGTGTCGTGCACGCCGAGCAGGTAGTCGGACTCGTAGAGCCGGGACTTGGGGTCGACCAGGCCTGCACGCTGCGCCCGCTCCAGGCGCCGGCGCATCAGCAGGCGCCCCCAGTGGTCAGGGCTCGCGTCCGCGAAAGCGCCGAAGGTGTCCTGACCCTGCGCCGGGTACTGCCGACCCTCGAATAGGCCGAGTCGGGGATCAAGCCTGAGGTTGGCCACCTCCCGGCGCTTCAGGAAGGCAGAATCGAACTCAAAGTCGAGAATTTCCCTGGCTGCCGCACGGTGGGTATAGAGACGGCCCAGCAACACGGGGGCTGGCAGGCCAACCCAATCGCCGTGGACGGCAATAAAGGCGTCGCTCATCTGTCCCCCTGCTTTTTCTCGGCAGGTTTTCGGGTCTTGATGAGTGCGGCGAGCGTGTCGGCGCTGACGAAGTCGCTGCCGGGCGTCCAACCGGCGGCGTCACGCGATCGAGGGTCGGTGCCTGTTTCAACAGACGATGCGCCCGGTGCCGTCACTGACCCCTTTGGCCGAGTCTGCGCGGTGGGAGCAGCCTTGCGCGTCAAGGCCGCGTCCTGCAGATCCCGACCCAAGAGATCTTCCTTTAGCATTAGATCGAGATCCTGCTCGGCTCCCAAGACCTGCATCACCGATAGATAGGCACCGATCGTGACGCCCGAACTGCCACGCTCAAGGCTACGTAGTGTGACCGTGGTCATCCCTGCCCGTTCGGCCACTTGCTTCGCCGTCAGATGCCTGCGCAGACGAGCCAGGCGCAACCGGTCTCCGAACTGCTGCAAGCGCAGTTCGTTGATCGGAAGCAAGGGGGATGTTTTCTTGGCCATAAGGCCAATATTATTACTTTATCCCGCAAAAAAGGAAAGAATATTATCTCTTTCATTCCCGGCGAAACGGCACAGCACCGCCGCAAAATCCGGTTGGGGTCGATCTCCCGTCGAACAGACTCAGCCTTTCCGACTAAGCGCGGCCGCGACGATCGCGACCTGCACGCCAATCATTCGCCGCATGTCCGCGCCATCGCGGGCTATTTCCTTAAACCCCTTGATAGCAAACGCGATCGTCTGGGCCAGGTCCGCGGCTGCTATCCCGAGGCTCGAATCAGCGAGCGGCGCACTGACGATCTCCGTCAGCAATTCTTCGAACGCGGAATATCCATTGCAGACGGCCGCGAAACCCAGATCAAACATGTCTTTTGCGTCCGGATGCGCCTGTACCAACTCGAATCCCTCTGCTCCCCACGCCTCACAGGCATAGCGCAGCTTGGTTTCGAACCCACGATAACGAGGTAGTCGCCGGCGAATCTCGCTCAGCTTGTGAGACACCATCGCGTCAACGACTGCATGAAAGATCGCGTCCTTGTCCGGAAACGACAGATACAGCGTCGGTCGAGACAGGCCCGCCGCTTGGGCGATGTCTGCCATCGTCGTGCGTGCATAGCCGTATCGTAGAAATACACCTATCGCCGACTGGACCACCTGGTCACGGCGCGTTGAAGTTGTTTCGCTCATGACGGCAATTATGTCACATCGATAGCACGACACTTTGACGAAAACTGTCAAATGAACTACACTGAAATTGACACTTTTACCAATAATGTCAATTTGTAACGACCGTCCGCTGACTCGAAACATACACACGGCGTGTCCCAAAGTAGGGTTCATCACCGGTGCTTGAAGCTGGGAAGACGCTGCGAAGTCGCTGGAAAAACGTCTCGAAGGCCGCGCGGGGCGGCCGCAACTAAAGGAATTCACTATGTCTGATACTTCAATAATATGGCTGGTAACCGGCGCTGCGCGCGGCCTTGGGCGCCTCATCAGCGAGGCGGTACTTGTCGCGGGCGATCGTCTTGTTGCTGGCGCCCGCGATCCCGAACGCCTGGCGGATTTAGTCGAGCGCTATGGAGACCGGATTCGTCCCGTCGCACTCGATGTCACCGACGAGGCGGCCGCGCAACGCGCGGTCGACCACGCGCTCAATGCGTTTGGTCGCATCGACGTGCTGGTCAATAACGCGGGTTACGGCCACACCGCTCCGTTCGAGCAAATGACATCGAAAGATTTCCGCGATCAGGTGGAAACGAACCTGTTCGGCGTGGTCAACCTGACCCGCGCGGTGCTGCCAGTGATGCGTGAGCAGCGCGCTGGTTATATTTTCCAGGTGTCATCGGCGGGAGGACGCACGACGGCGCCAGGATTGTCCGCCTATCAGGCAGCGAAGTGGGCCGTCGGCGGCTTCAGCGACGTGGTCGCTAAGGAGGTGGGTCACTTGGGCATCCGCGTATGCACACTCGAACCTGGAGGGATGCGCACCGACTGGGCC
>NZ_JBAUSA010000824.1:0-3814 GCF_049581465.1 Caballeronia sp.
CATCAACCGCCCCTGGCCAGGGGCGCTTCTGCGTCCCGGAACATCGCAGAACCACGTGCCGACGCTAATGCGCTCATCCAATATTCGACTCCAACGACAAGGCCGCCCGCTATCCGTATCAGCGCCCTATTGACGCTCTGCCACGACTGCGTTTCGCGGTCAAATCTTCGGTGTCGAAGGGTCGATGACCGCCTCAGGGCAAAATACGGGTAATAGCAGTCCGTCTGCGCCGCAAAAATCGGGCGCCAGCGCCCGGATAACAGGCCAACGGACGGATCGCATGGCCCTTTGCACCCTGAGCTTGCTCAGCCCAAGCCAGTGGAAGCTCGTCCTTTAAAGAGCACATCAGGAGCAGTTTATGAATGATTTGAACATGTCTTTCGGCGCTAGATTCTCTCTTGCAGTGGGAACGTTCGTATCCATCCTTCGCGATCGCGAGATCGCCGCCGGGGTGCGTCGTCTGCTAGACGGGACTAACGTTTCAAGCGCGCACGCAACGCCCACGGCGCCGGTGACACCCCCCGCTCCCAAGCCCACGTTGAGCGAAGCGACTCCGGATGCGGCCTTCCAGCTCCTGGGTCTTTTGCAGCGCGATGCGCGCTTTATCGACTTCGTCGAGGAAGACATTGCGGGCTACTCCGACGCGGACATTGGCGCCGCCGCGCGGCTGGTACACGATGGCTGCCGCGCGACCTTGCATGAACATTTCACCATTCAGCCGGTGCGCGAGGAAGCCGAAGGCGCCCGGATTACGCTACCGGATGGCTTCGATGCAACCGCGATCCGGCTGACCGGCAACGTGGTAGGACGGGCGCCGTTCAACGGCAGCATCAGGCACCGTGGCTGGAGAGTCGCTCAAGTTCGCCTGCCCAAGCTCACAAAAGATCATGATGCAACCGTCATCGCACCGGCTGAGGTGGAACTATGAGCGAACCGCGCTATTCCATTGGCATCGACCTGGGAACGACCCATTGCGCCCTCTCCTACGTCGACTTCAGTTCGAGCGACGGAGAGAAAACCGGCCATGGCGTCCTGTCGATTGCGCAACTCACCGGGCCGGGGGCCATCGAAGAACTTGATCTCCTGCCATCGTTCCTGTACCTGCCGCATCCGAATGAGCTCGCTCCCGGCGACCTGAGCTTGCCATGGACGGCCAACCGTGACTTCATGGTCGGCGAGTACGCGCGCAATCGGGGTGCGGCCACCCCGATTCGCCTCGTATCGAGCGCTAAAAGCTGGCTCTGCCACGCCGGGGTGGACCGCCGGGGCGCAATCCTGCCCAGCGATGCGCCGGATGAAGTCGCCCGCGTGTCCCCGTTGCAAGCCTCTGTCCGATATCTCGAGCACATGCGCGAAGCGTGGGACTACGCGCATCCCGACGCTCCGTTCGCCGACCAGGCGATCACCGTCACGATCCCCGCGTCGTTCGACCCGTCCGCACGCGAACTGACGGCCGAGGCGGCCGCAGCGGCGGGCTACGGGCGCATGACACTGCTGGAGGAACCGCAGGCTGCGTTGTATAGCTGGATCCAGATGAGCGATGGGCTTTGGCGCAAGCAAGTACGCGTAGGCGACGTCATCCTGGTCGTGGACGTCGGCGGCGGCACGACCGATTTCTCCCTGATCGCCGTGATCGAGCGCGAAGGCAATCTCGAACTTCATCGTGTCGCGGTGGGCGAGCACATTCTGCTCGGCGGCGACAATATGGATCTTGCGCTGGCCCACGTGGTCGCGCGCAAGCTCTCCGCCCAGGGTACGCAACCCGATCCGTGGCAGCTCAGGGCGCTGACCTATGCGTGCCGCGCAGCCAAGGAAACGCTGCTCAGCGACCCAACCGTAGAAGCCGTGCCATTGGTCGTGCCGAGCCGTGGGTCCAAGCTGATCGGCAACTCGATACGGTCCGAACTGACCCGCGCTGAACTGACCCAGACTATTCTCGACGGATTTTTCCCGCAGGTGGACGGCTCGGCCCGGCCGGTGAATCGGGCACGCGTCGGGCTGACGCAACTCGGCCTGCCCTACGCACAGGACGCGGCCATCACACGGCATCTCGCGGCGTTCCTCGGCCGCCAGGTGGGAGCGCTCGCAGATGTCGAAGGCTTGCCGAGCGTGCCCGCCGAAGGCGCCAGCTTTCTTCATCCCACGGCAGTCCTCTTCAATGGCGGCGTGTTCAAGTCGACGTTGCTCGCGGAGCGGATTTTTTCAACGCTCAATAACTGGCTCGCGGCTGAAGGCGCGGCCCCTGCCCGTCTGCTGGAAGGCGGCGACCTGGACCGCGCCGTGGCGCGCGGCGCGGCATATTACGGCTACGTGCGACGCGGTAAAGGCGTGCGCATTCGCGGCGGCACGGCACGGGCCTACTACATCGCCGTGGAGTCGGCAATGCCTGCCGTGCCCGGCATCGAACCGCCCGTCCAGGCGCTGTGCGTGGCGCCCTTCGGCATGGAAGAAGGCAGTGAGGCTCCTTTGCCGCCGCAAGAGTTCGGCCTCGTGGTGGGCGAACCCGTCCACTTCCGCTTCTTCGGTTCGTCCGTGCGTCGACAGGATCAGGTCGGGACCCTGCTCGACTACTGGACGCCTGAAGAACTGCAGGAACTGGATGAAATCCAGGCGACGCTGTCGCCCGAAGGGCGTACGCCAGGCGAGGTCGTGCCCGTGAAGCTGCATGCCCGGGTGACTGAGGCCGGCGTGCTCGAACTCGAAGCCTTGCCTCGCACGGGTGAGGAGCGCTGGAAAGTGGAGTTCGACGTGCGCGGCCGCGCGAGCGCCTGAGCCCGATGAAGCAATACATCGTCGGCATCGACCTCGGCACGAGCAACACGGTGGTCGCGTATGTCGAGGCGGGGTCCGACGACATACGCGTTTTCGACATCGATCAGCTCGTGAGCCTGGGCGAGGTCGCGGCGCGTGCACTCCTGCCCTCCGCGCAGTACCGCCCGGCGCCCGGAGAATTGAGCGCCGGCGATCTCCAGTTACCTTGGCATGGCGAGGGCAGCTTCGAGTCGCAGCGCGGCGTGGTCGGGCGCCTCGCGCGCACGCTGGGCGCCCAGGTGCCGGGCAGGCTCGTGACCAGTGCAAAAAGCTGGCTGTCGCATGCATCGGTCGACCGGATCGCGCCGATCCTGCCGTGGGGCGCGCCCGACGAGATCGGCAAGGTTTCTCCGGTCGCCGCCAGCGCCAGCTATCTGGCTCACGTGCGTGCGGCATGGAACCACCGCTTTCCGAAAGCGCGACTCGAAGATCAGGACGTGGTGCTCACCGTACCCGCCTCGTTCGATGAAGGAGCGCGCGCACTGACGCTTGAAGCCGCCCGCATGGCCGCGTTACCGGCCCTGCGCCTGCTTGAAGAGCCGCAGGCAGCCTTCTATGACTGGCTGTTCCACCACAGCAGCACGCTCGATACCGAACTGGCGCACACGCGTCTGGTGCTGATCTGCGACGTGGGCGGAGGCACGACCGACCTGACCCTCATCAAGGTGGATGTCGAGGACGGCCGGGCGCGACTGACCCGTGTCGGCGTCGGCAATCACTTGATGCTCGGCGGGGACAACATGGACCTGGCGCTGGCGCATCTCGTCGAGGCACGGATGGGCACGACCCCGACGCGATTGTCTGCGGCCAACCTGTCGCAGCTTGTTGAGCGGTGTCGTGAAGCCAAGGAGCAGCTTCTCGGCGCGCGTGCACCGGACTCGATCCCGATCACGCTGCTGGGTGCGGGCGCCAGGGTTATCGGCGGTGCGCGGTCGGTGGACGTGACGCGGCGGGAAGCGCAAGGGCTTATCGTCGACGGCTTTTTTCCGGCGGTTGCGTCGAG
>NZ_JBAUSA010000825.1:0-9728 GCF_049581465.1 Caballeronia sp.
GTCTTGCTTTGCGATGCCGCCGGCCGCGCGGTCGGCGCGGCGCATGCGGGATGGCGCGGGCTGGCAGCGGGAATCGTGGAGAAAACAGCGGATCGCGTCGCAAACCTTGCCGGATCTGGAATCGAGACGATTCACGCGTGGCTGGGGCCGGCAATTGGACCGTCTGCGTTCGAAGTCGGCGAGGACGTGCTGGATGCGTTTATCGGCGCGGCTGAGCCCGCGGTACGGGATTTAACGGCAACTGCGTTTGCCCAGCGCGAGGACAAGCGAAAATATCTCGCCGACCTCTATGCGCTCGCCCGTTTGCGCCTGAGCGGCGCGGGCGTGCCATCAGGAAATATTCACGGCGGTACGCATTGCACTGTCACGGAAGCGGAGCGGTTCTATTCGTATCGAAGGGATGGGGCGACGGGGCGCATGGCCGCCATGATCTGGCTGGACGGGAAGGGACTCGGCTGAGGTCCCCGAAGCAAGACCGCCCCCGCAGCATCCATTCCCCAAATGCATGGGGAAAACGATAATGAAAAAAATATCGCGCTGCGGCAAAATCGGAACGATGCATTGACATGCCTGGCGACGCGGAGCAAGAATGTTTCGCAAACGCGCACGGCGTAGCAAGGTCACATCGCGCGGCTTCGCATCACGCCTGCATCAGCAACTCAGTCTTTCGGGACGCTCAGGTCAAACGCGGGTATGACTGCTTCCAAATCTACTTCATCGTCGTCAGATTCGTCTGGTGCATCCTCTTCTGCCCAGACGCCGCCCAATTTACCCTTCGGCATCCCGCCGATCGATCCCGCCGCCGTGCAGAATTTGTTCGAGCAGTGGCTGAACACGTGGAAGGAAATCGCCGATCCAGCGCAATGGCAAAAGCTCATGGCGCAAGCGATTCCAGGCCTGGGAACATCGGGCGCTGCGAATGCGTTTCCTGGGCTTCCAGGGTTTGCCGCTGGCGCCGGCCTATCTCCATTAGCCATGCCGTCCCTGTCCGGCCTGCCCGCGATGCCGCAGATTCCGGCCGCCGCAATCTCGCCGGAACGCCTCAAGGAACTCCAGGCTTCGTACTCGCGCGACGCAATGGAACTCATGCAGCAGGCAAACGCCCAAAGCATCGACGTTTCGACGCTCAAGGACCGGCGCTTCAACACGACAGCGTGGCAATCCACGCCGGCCTTCGCCTTCACAGCCGCGTGGTATGTGCTGAACGCCCGCTATCTGCAGGAGCTCGCCGAAGCGGTCGACGCGGATCCGAAAACGCGTGAGCGCATTCGTTTCGGCGTGCAGCAATGGGCCGCTGCAGCGGCACCGAGCAATTACTTCGTGTTCAATCCGGAAGCACAGCAGGCGTTGATCGACAGCCGCGGCGAAAGCCTGCAAAAAGGCATGATGAACCTGCTCGCCGACATGCAGCGCGGCAAGATTGCGCAAAGTGATGAATCCGGTTTCCAGGTCGGCAAGAACATTGCGACGACAGAAGGCTCGGTCGTGTTCGAGAACGACCTGCTGCAACTGATCCAGTACACGCCGCATACCGCGACGGTTCGCGAACGGCCGCTGCTGATCGTGCCGCCGTGCATCAACAAGTTCTACATCCTTGATCTGCAGCCCCAGGGCTCGCTCGTGGCGCATGCGCTCGACGCCGGTCATCAGGTGTTCATCATCTCGTGGCGCAATGCGGATGAGTCGATTGCGCACAAGACGTGGGACGACTACATCGAAGAAGGCGTGCTGACGCCTATCGACGTCGTGAAGCGGATCAGCGGCCGCGAGCAGATCAATACGCTAGGTTTCTGCGTGGGCGGAACCATGCTTGCCACAGCGCTCTCGGTCCTGGCGGCGCGCGGCGAACACCCGGCGGCGTCGATGACCTTGCTCACCGCCATGCTCGATTTCTCGGATACGGGCGTGCTGGACGTTTTCATCGACGAGCAGCATGTCAAGATGCGCGAGCAAAGCATCGGCGGCATGAACGGCGGCCGGCCCGGGTTGATGCGCGGTCTCGAATTCGCGAACACGTTTTCGTTTCTCCGCCCGAACGACCTGGTGTGGAACTACGTGGTCGACAATTACCTGAAGGGCCGCACGCCGCAAGCGTTCGACCTGCTGTTCTGGAATAGCGATTCCACCAACTTGCCTGGGCCGATGTTCGTCTGGTATCTGCGCAACACGTATCTTGAAAACAAGCTGCGCAAGCCCGGTGAAGTGAAGACGTGCGGAGAACCGGTCGACCTGTCGTCGATCGACGTGCCTACGTTTCTCTACGGCTCGCGCGAGGATCACATCGTGCCGTGGACGGCGGCGTATGCGTCGGCGCCGTTGCTGAGTGGTCCGCAGAAGTTCGTGCTGGGCGCGTCCGGCCATATTGCAGGCGTGATTAATCCGCCCGCCAAGAACAAACGCAGTTTCTGGGTTCTGGATACCGACGACAAAACCCTGCCGGAAGATTCCGATGCATGGTTCGAAGCCGCGACGGAACACCCTGGCAGCTGGTGGCCGACCTGGACGGAATGGCTCGACGGGTATGGCGGCAAGAAGATCAAGCCCAAGGCGCAACTGGGTTCGGCCGATTTCCCGGTGATCGAGCCTGCGCCCGGGCGATATGTCCTGAAACGGGACCAGTGAAGCAGTTGCCCCGCATGTATGCGGCGATCACGGCGCGCAACCGGCCATGAGCACGACATGCGGATCGAACCGGATTGCTTTTCGATGGCGACAGGTCAACAGTGTTCAAAGCACGGCGCGTAGCGGTCAATTATTTGCTGCGCCGAAAGAATGGCCATCGAGCAAACCCGGCCCAAATTTTCGAAGCCAATTTGAAGCCTAAAGGAACTGAAAATGACTGACGTAGTGATCGTATCGGCTGCACGGACGGCCGTTGGAAAATTCGGCGGGTCGCTGGCGAAGATCCCCGCGCCTGAACTCGGCGCAATCGTGCTGCGCGCCGTGCTTGAACGCGCCAACCTGAAACCCGAGCAGATCAGCGAAGTGATTCTCGTCCAAGTGCTCGCCGCCGGCTCGGGCCAGAATCCCGCGCGCCAGGCGCTGATCAGGGCGGGCCTGCCCAATTCCGTGCCGGGCATGACCATCAACAAGGTCTGCGGTTCCGGCCTGAAGGCCGTCATGCTGGCGGCCAACGCGATCATCGCGGGCGACGCCGACATCGTGATCGCTGGGGGCCAGGAAAACATGAGCGCGGCGCCGCATGTGTTGCCGGGTTCGCGCGACGGCTTCCGCATGGGCGACGCCAAGCTGATCGACAGCATGATCGTCGATGGCTTGTGGGACGCATTCAATTCGATCCATATGGGCACGACGGCGGAAAACGTCGCGAAGGAATACGGCATCTCCCGTGCGGCGCAGGACGAATTCGCGGCGTTGTCGCAGAACAAGGCGGAAGCGGCGCAGAAGTCAGGCCGCTTCAACGACGAAATCGTGCCAGTCGAAATCCCGCAAAGAAAGGGTGACCCGGTGCGTTTCGCGACGGACGAATTCGTGCGTCACGGTGTGACGGCCGAGTCGCTCGCCTCGCTGAAACCGGCGTTTTCGAAAGAAGGCACCGTCACTGCCGCCAATGCTTCAGGCCTCAACGACGGCGCCGCCGCCGTGATCGTGATGTCGGCGAAAAAAGCCGACGCGCTCGGCCTCACGCCGCTCGCGCGGATCAAGGCTTACGCGAACGCGGGCGTCGATCCGAAGGTGATGGGCATGGGTCCGGTGCCGGCATCCAAACGATGCCTGGAACGCGCGGGCTGGTCGGCGTCCGATCTCGACCTGATGGAAATTAACGAAGCCTTCGCGGCGCAGGCGCTTGCAGTGCACCAGCAAATGGGCTGGGACACGTCGAAGGTGAACGTGAACGGCGGCGCGATTGCGATCGGCCACCCGATCGGTGCGTCCGGCTGCCGGATTCTCGTCACGCTCCTGCATGAAATGCAGAAGCGCGATGCAAAGAAGGGCTTGGCGTCGCTGTGTATCGGGGGCGGCATGGGCGTGGCGCTTGCGCTTGAGCGTATGTGAACCCGGGAGAGGGCCCGCAAGGGCTCAGGCGCGCGGCGTGCCGGTCGGCCGGACGCCGCGTGACGCATAACGACAAATCGACAAACGGAGCGAGCGATGACGAAGCGAGTAGCGTACGTAACGGGCGGTATGGGCGGCATCGGCACGAGTATCTGCCAGCGGCTGCATAAGGACGGCTACACGGTCGTCGCGGGTTGCGGGCCGAATTCGCCGCGCCGGGTCAAATGGCTCGAAGAGCAAAAGGCGCTGGGCTACGAGTTCATTGCTTCCGAAGGCAACGTGGGCGACTGGGAGTCGACCAAGAACGCCTTCGACAAGGTCAAGGCCGAAGTCGGTGAAGTGGACATCCTGGTGAACAACGCGGGTATTACACGCGACGTCGTGTTCCGCAAGATGACCCACGACGACTGGACGGCCGTCATCGACACCAACCTGACGAGTCTGTTCAATGTGACGAAGCAGGTGATCGACGGGATGGTCGAACGCGGCTTCGGACGGGTGATCAACATTTCGTCGGTGAACGGGCAGAAAGGGCAGTTCGGCCAGACCAACTATTCCACCGCGAAGGCCGGAATCCACGGATTCACGATGGCGCTCGCGCAGGAAGTGGCGACCAAGGGCGTGACGGTCAACACGATCTCGCCGGGTTATATCGGGACGGATATGGTGAAGTCGATTCGCCCGGACGTGCTTGAGAAGATTGTCGCGACGATTCCCGTTCGCCGGCTCGGACGACCGGAAGAAATAGGCTCGATCGTGGCGTGGCTTGCTTCTGAAGAATCGGGCTTTTCCACGGGCGCCGACTTCTCGCTGAATGGTGGTTTGCACATGGGCTGAGAGCCTTCGGGCGGCGCGCAAGAGACCCTGCGCCGCACGCGCCGTGCATCGGGGGCAATTTGGCCGTGCGTCCGAAGCACGGTATTACAAGAGACCGGCGGCCTGCGTCGCTTGATCGATCGAGCGGGGTTCGCCGGCACAGTTTGAGTTTCGCGTTTAAAGGCGCTACATGACCACTACAAAGAAATCCGCCGAACGACTCATCAAGAAATATCCGAATCGCCGGCTGTACGACACCGAGACGAGCACGTACATCACGCTCGCGGACGTCAAGCAACTCGTGCTCGATCAGGAAGAATTCAAGGTGATGGACGCGAAGTCCAACGATGACCTGACGCGCAACATCCTGCTGCAGATCATTCTGGAAGAGGAAAGCGGTGGCCTGCCGATGTTTTCATCGACGATGCTTTCGCAGATCATCCGGTTCTATGGCAACGCCATGCAGGGCATGATGGGCACTTATCTGGAAAAGAATATCCAGGCTTTTATCGACATCCAGCACAAGCTTTCGGATCAATCGAAGGGAATGATCGAGGGCAACCCCACGACGCTGAATCCGGAGGTCTGGTCGCAGTTCATGAACATGCAGGCGCCGATGATGCAAGGCATGATGACGAGCTATATCGAGCAATCCAAGAACATGTTCGTGCAGATGCAGGAGCAGATGCAGACCCAGGCGAAGTCGATGTTCAAGACATTCCCGTTTCCGACGCCCCCAGGCGCCGCGAGCGCGACGAACGCGACGACCACCACGACAACGACCGAGAAAAAGTAGGCGTGCCAGCTTGATTGACGAAGTACGAGGCGAGTACATCGACGTCCTCGTCTTCTCCCGCGCGTGGCTTCTGTTCAAGCGGTCCCGGCGAACACAACCTCGATGCGCCCGGCTTTAGCAGATCGACGCGCAGGGCCAACCACGATCTTTACGTCGCGGCCAAGTCTCGCCAGGCAGTCCAGCATCTTCGACTCGCTGATGCCGCGAAACTGTCCGCGCAGCATATTAGATAGCTTCGGCTGGGTCATTCCGAGCACTTCTGCGGCTTGTATTTGCGTCAAGTGTCGGCGGTTGATGATCTCGCCAATTTTCGTCGCTAGCTGCGCCTTAACGAGCATTTCGTCAGCGTCGGTCACGCCCAAATCGGCGTATACGTTGCCGCTGCTTTCTTCGATTTTAATCATTTCTGCGCTCCTTGAGCGTGATTCTCGGCTGCTTTCAACCGGCTCCGGATTACGTCCATGTCCGGCTTGGGTGTTGCAATGCCTTGCATAGACTTTTTCTGAAAACAATGCAGCACGTACACCGCGTCCGCGATTTTCACGGTGTACACGGCGCGGTACGTTCCGCCATCGGCCGACTCCACCACTTCGAGCACGCCCGCCGATCCAAAGCCAGATAGTGGCTTCGCAACCGTGTGCTTTGATCCTGCCTGTGCGAGATGGAGGGCATAGCCAAACGTATCCTTGACTGTTTCGGGCATCGCCATCAAGTCTTTCTTGGCGGAACCGACCCAGTGCAGCGTTTTTGACTTTATTATCATTCAGGGAAATTATATCCATTTGGGTATAAAGCGCAAGCGTTCTGCCTTGCCTGCGTCGGTTCCTGCCGACGCCTGTGGAAGCGAGGCCGTTGCCTTCCTGATCGAGCCGGCGTCGGTGAAGAGAGAAACTGAATCACCTGTTTCAGACGCGCGATGGCCCAGGCAGTTCTCGAGAGGAGAATCGGCTGGCTCGGGGCCGTCAAGCATAGTGAAGTCAGACACCGGTTAAAATATCGAATTGGCTCTGTATTATTTTGTGCAGGCGTGCTGCTGCGCTTGCCTCACATCTGGATGTCGTGCCCGTGAAAAAGATATTAAAAACAACCACTAAGACGAATATTGCGCCCAAGGTCGGCTTTGTCTCCCTTGGCTGACCGTAAGATTCGCAAAAGCAGCTTACGCGCCGTTTTCGCATGAGCCGGCTATTTCTTGCGCCCATGGAAGGGCTTGCGGACTACGTGCTGCGTGACGTGCTGACCAGCACGGGTGGATTCGATGGATGCGTGTCCGAATTCATCAGGGTCACGGACTCGGTACTGCCCGAACGTGTCTACGAGAGAGAAACGCCCGAAGTCCTTTACGGAGCCCGTACACGCGCTGGCACGCCAGTGGTGATCCAATTGCTCGGAAGCGACCCTGAATGGATGGCGCTGAATGCGGCCAAGGCGGCCAGTCTGTCACCGCATGGCGTCGATCTGAACTTCGGCTGCCCCGCCAAAATCGTTAATCGGCACGGCGGCGGCGCGATGCTTCTGGCGCACCCCGAACAACTGAACCGGATCATGTCGTCCGTTCGCGCAGCGGTGCCTGCCGGCATCGCTGTGACAGCAAAAATGCGGCTCGGTGTGTCCGATACGTCGCTTGCGATCGACTGTGCCACGGCGCTGGCGGAAGGAGGCGCCGCCTCCCTGGTTGTGCATGCCAGGACACGTGACCATGGCTACCGGCCGCCGGCCCACTGGGAGTGGATTGCGCGCATCAATGCCGCAGTGGACGTCCCGGTCGTGGCCAACGGAGAGGTCTGGACCGTGGCCGACTGGCAGCGGTGCCGGGCGGTCAGCGGCTGCGCGGACGTGATGATCGGGCGCGGCGCCGTCTCGGATCCTTTCCTGGCTTTGCGCATCCGCGGACTCATGGACCCGACGCCTTCCAGCGAGGAATGGCCGGCCATGCTGGGTCAACTTGCCGACTACCTGAGAAAACTGCAAGTCCGTGTCGTGGCACGTCACGAGCATGGACGCGTCAAAATGTGGCTCAGCTATCTCAAGCGGACCTGGCCGCAGGCTGCCGAGCTGCATGCAGCCATCCGGCACCTGCAAGATTCGCGCGAAATACTCGGAGTGATCGAGGGCGCTCTGCCATTCAATGACTGGGTACCGGCACATCAAAATGCAGCCCTCGGGTTACTCGATCCGGCAACGCTCGGCCAGTTGACCGGCTGTACCCCCGTCGCCGCGGTACAATAAGCGGTTACGTGCGCGGGACGTTGTCCGGGCTGCGGTCTTCAGAGACATCGGACCCTTAGCCTTGCCGCACTGTCCCCATTTGTCGCCATCGTCACCGCTATCCGCCGGACCCACCTATGTCGCAGACCATTTCCCCCGTCGTGCCGTCCTCTTCGGCTCCTAAAGTCGGGTTCGTAAGCCTCGGTTGTCCGAAGGCGCTCGTCGATTCCGAGCAGATCATCACGCAACTGCGGGCCGAAGGTTACGAGATTTCGAGTTCATATGACGGCGCCGACCTCGTCGTGGTGAATACATGCGGTTTTATCGATGAAGCCGTGCAGGAGAGTCTTGATGCCATCGGCGAAGCGCTGCACGAAAACGGCAAGGTGATCGTGACGGGTTGCCTGGGCGCGAAAAAGAGTTCGAGCGGGACGGGCTTGATCGAGGAGGTGCATCCGAAGGTGCTCGCCGTGACCGGGCCGCATGCCACTGCCGAAGTCATGATCCACGTGCACAAGCATTTGCCCAAGCCGCACGATCCGTTCATCGACCTCGTGCCGCCCGCCGGTATCAAGCTGACACCGCGTCACTACGCCTACCTTAAGATCTCGGAAGGCTGCAATCATCGCTGTACCTTCTGCATCATCCCCTCAATGCGCGGCGACCTGGTCTCGCGGCCCGTGGCCGACGTGATGCTCGAAGCGGAAAACCTTTTCAAGTCCGGCGTGAAGGAACTGCTCGTGATCTCGCAGGACACGAGCGCGTATGGCGTCGATGTCAAATATCGCACTGGTTTCTGGAACGGTAAGCCGGTCAAGACGCGCATGACGGATCTCGTCGGCGCGCTGGGCGAACTGGCCGTGCAATACGGCGCGTGGGTGCGCCTGCACTACGTGTATCCGTACCCGAGCGTGGATGAAGTCATCCCCATGATGGCCGAAGGCGCGCTCAAGGGTCACGTCCTGCCTTATCTGGATGTCCCGTTCCAGCACGCGCACCCGGAGGTGCTCAAGCGCATGAAGCGCCCGGCAAATGCCGAAAAGGTGTTGGAGCGCGTGCAGAAGTGGCGCGCGATGTGTCCCGACCTGACGATCCGCAGCACGTTTATCGCGGGCTTTCCGGGCGAAACTGAAGAGCAGTTCCAGACGTTGCTCGATTTCCTTCGCGTAGCCGACCTGGATCGCGTGGGTTGCTTCGCGTATTCGCCGGTAGAGGGTGCGACGGCGAATGAACTCGACGGCGCGTTGCCCGACGAAGTACGCGAGGAACGCCGCGCCCGCTTCATGGAACTGGCCGAGGAATTGTCGGCGCAACGGATGAAGCGCAAGATCGGCAAGACGCTCAAAGTGCTGGTCGATGAAACCAGTGCCGAAGGCGGCGTTGGGCGCACCGCGGCGGATGCGCCGGAAATCGATGGCGTGGTGTATATAGAACCGGCGAAGAAAGCGTCGAAGCGATACAAGGCAGGCGACTTCGTTTCCGTAAAGATCACCGGTGCAGATGGTCACGATCTGTGGGGCGAAGTCTGAGTTTCTTGGGGACGTTCAAGTAAAACGAAGGAGGGTTCGCGATGCAACGTGAAGTGGTGGTGATCAGCGGCGTGCGTACGGCAATTGGCGACTTCGGCGGTGCGCTGAAGGACTTCAGCCCGACCGACCTTGGCGCGCAAGTGGTGCGCGAGGCGTTGTCGCGGGCAAAAGTGTCCGGCGAGGACGTCGGTCATGTGGTCTTCGGCAACGTGATCCAGACCGAGCCGAAAGACATGTATCTGGCGCGGGTCGCGGCGCTCAACGGAGGCGTGGCGCAGCACGCGCCTGCGCTCACGGTCAACCGGCTCTGCGGGTCGGGCCTCCAGGCAATCGTCTCGGCGGCGCAATCCATCCTGCTAGGC
>NZ_JBAUSA010000826.1:0-3377 GCF_049581465.1 Caballeronia sp.
GACCCGGTGTGGCGATCAGGATTTCCACGCCGCGCCGCAGTGCTTCTGATTGCGGGTTCATATCGACACCGCCGAACACCACCGTACTGCGCAAGGGCGTGTGTTTCGAATAGGCCTGCACGTTGGCCGCGACCTGATCCGCAAGCTCACGCGTGGGCGTGAGAATCAACGCCCGCACCGGATGCCGGGCCGGCGACGCGCTCGTGCTCGCCATGGGCAGCAGGCGCTGGATGATCGGCAGCGAAAAACTCGCGGTCTTGCCGGTGCCGGTCTGCGCGGCGCCCATTACGTCACGGCCGGCCAGTACCACGGGAATCGCCTGCGCCTGAATAGGCGTGGGAATCGTGTAGCCGGAGTCGACCACCGCTCGCAGGATGTCGGGCGAAAGGCCGAACTGGTCGAATGTGGGCACGGCCGTTTCGACATCTGGCATTGCGACAACGGGCGTAGCGGCGGCAGTAGCAGCGGTAGACGGGAGCGCGGTATCGGACTCAGCCCCGGATGCGGCGTCGGATGAAACGGCGGACGGGTTCGTGACGACTGGATCGGACATGGTGACTTGGTGGCTTTCGCTTTCGCTAAAAATGCGCCGGAGGGGCGCGCGAGCGGTCATTCCACCGCTCAGGGACATTGGATGAAGAAGCCGCGAATAGATCGGCCACGGCTGGCGATCGTTGCGCTGGCTTCGACACGCAGGGTTCCGACGCTGCGAGTCATCGTTTGATCCGGCCTGACACAACCGGATGGCGTAGTTCGGATGCTAAGTGCAGAAGAAGCCTAAGTACTTCTGATAGGGCGCCGGGAAAGCGCCAAGCGCGCGAGCTGGAACAAAAATGGAAGCGGCATGAAAAGGCGCCGCCGGACTACGGTCTGTCCCCCGCCTGCGCCCCGCCTGCGCCATTCGATCGGGTGTTCGCACTGCGGGAAAGCCCGGTATTGTAGCACTGTCGCCGCCACGGTCGTGGGCGCCGCCAACGGTTTCGCGCTGGGCAACGAGGGAAGGTGAAAGCGGCCCGGTTGCCGGGGATTGGGGTGGTTCTGCTAGCGCTGAGTGTCGGGCAAGGATAGAGCCCTCCCGCCAGCAGCACCGTTCCAGCCGCCCTACCTCCCCGTCCGGCACTCAGCGAGCATCGGCGGCGCATCGGCATCGGCGGTGTCGTCGGTGAGCGAACCCTCCGGACCCTTGGTCC
Organism: Caballeronia sp.; assembly: GCF_049581465.1. GTDB lineage: Bacteria > Pseudomonadota > Gammaproteobacteria > Burkholderiales > Burkholderiaceae > Caballeronia. Next base: position 1,191 of record NZ_JBAUSA010000826.1, read on the forward strand.
ACCAGGTGTAATGGTCGGCCACGTACTTCGCCCCGGAGCCCGCCAGCACATTCACGAAAAGCATCTTCCGGCTATCGACGGTCAGCAGCGCAAAACTCTGCTTGTTCTTCGTGTTCATATACTCCACGTTCAGCGCCTTGCCGCCGCGGCACACGTACCGTATGGCATTGGTCGTCGCGACCTGGAGTTGAGGCACGGTCAACGGCATCGCGAAAACCGAGTTCGTAGCGCACATCGTGCACAACGCCACCGTCAGCACGGCAATGGTTCGTTCGAAAACCGATTTCATCTTTGTTTCCTTTATCACATCTTCAGCACCGTTTGGACCGCACGCCACCCGGGGCGCCGCGCGGTCGTCGATCAAGCCGCATCGCGCCCGACCCTTGCACTGTCACGCTCAAGGATCGATGACGCCGGCGCACGCATCCGTCGGAGCGGCCGCCAGATGACCGACCAGAGGCACCATCTTCAACCCCGCCGACGCCACCCGGCAAGGGGCCGCCGCAACGCCACATCCGCCCAGCATCACGCTTAGAGTCGCGCTGAGCGCGACCATTGCACACCATTTCACTTGCTTGCCTCCATGTCACTCGCGCCAATGGCCGCGAGGACGTTTTCCCGTCACCGGCTGGAGACGGGCCTTACCTTCGATGCCGCCAGCTTCGCGCGTTCCCGCGCCTGGTCGGTGTCGGCACCGGTTGCTACCGCCACGCCCATGCGGCGTTTCGCGAAGCTTTCTGGCTTGCCAAAAAGACGCACGTCCGATTCGGGAACGGCGAGCGCATCCGCGACGCCTTCAAACGCAATCCCCACTTCGTCGAGCTGGCCATATATCACCGCCGATGCCCCCGGCGCGCGCAACGTGGTATCGACGGAAAAGCCGAGAATTGCGCGCGCGTGCAGGTCAAACTCGGAAAACCGCTGAGTGGCGAGGGTGACGAGACCGGTGTCGTGCGGACGCGGGCTGACTTCGGAGAACCAGACATCGTCGCCGCGAACGAACAACTCGACGCCAAACAAGCCGCGACCGCCGAGCGCCGTGGTCACCTTCGCGGCGACATCGCGCGAACGGGCAAGTGCGGTCGGGCTCATGCGTTGCGGCTGCCACGATTCGACATAGTCGCCCGCCACCTGCAGATGGCCGATCGGCTCGCAGAAATACGTCTGCGTTTCGCCGGTTTCCGGGCTGGCCGCGCGCACGGTGAGTTGCGTGATCTCATAGTCGAAGTCGATGAAACCCTCCACGATCACGCGCCCGTGATTTACGCGCCCGCCGGCCATGGCGTGCTGCCAGGCGGGTTCGATATCGGCGGCGCTTTTCAACACCGACTGCCCTTTCCCAGAGGACGACATCACCGGCTTCACCACGCACGGGAAACCGATCTGGTCGATAGCGGCTTTCATCTGCTCCAGCGATTGCGCGAACGCATAGGGCGAAGTCGGCAGGCCAAGGGTTTCGGCGGCAAGACGGCGAATGCCTTCGCGATTCATGGTGAGCTGGGTCGCGCGCGCGGTCGGAATCACGACGGCGAGCTGTTCGGCCTCGATCTCCGCGAGGGTATCGGTGGCGATAGCCTCGATTTCCGGCACGACCAGATGCGGCCGCTCGGCCTCGATCAGCGCGCGCAGCGCCGCGCCGTCGGTCATGTCGATCACATGCGAGCGATGCGCGACCTGATGGCCGGGCGCATTGGCATATCGATCGACCGCGATCACCTCCACACCGAGCCTCTGCAACGCGATGATCACTTCCTTGCCCAACTCCCCCGCTCCGAGCAACATGACGCGCGTGGCGCCTGGGGTTAGCGGCGTGCCGAGTCGCACGGGCAAGGCGCCTGCGGAACCGGACGGCACGGCACAAGCAGCGGTCTTCAAACTCTGCATGGATGCTCCAAATATAGCGGCTGGACGAGGCCCGAATGTTAACACGCAGGCTCTCGTGGACACATCGACGGCGCGCGCTGGCCATGTGCCGCTGAGCCGCGCCTTACAAGGTGTGACCGGGTGTGCTTTTTGTGTCGATTGGACGGTGTTTCTTGCAGATTGGCCTTGCTCAATCGCCACGTGAGTGCGATACCCTTACGGTTTTGCCAGCTCCAAGGAATTTCATGTTCATGCGGCCTTCCCCCTTGCACCCTGCGCGCAGGTCCGCGCGCAGTTGGGTCCATGCTGCGTTCTCGCGTGCGA
>NZ_JBAUSA010000827.1:0-2954 GCF_049581465.1 Caballeronia sp.
CCTTAAACCGGGTCGCCGACGGGCATACGAGCCAGTAGTCATGCATCACATGCACGACCGGAATCCGCAGGAGCCATGCGGCAAGCCAGACCGCCGGCCCCAGGCCCTTCAGATTGTGGGTGCACAGGACGTCGGGCTTGAGCGATCTCAACTGACGCCAGGCGAGCACGAACATCAGCGGATTGAACGTGTCGATCGCGCCGAACAACGCCTTCTTCGCCCCATTGCGCTCCGCGTGCGCGAACTGGTTATAGACATTGACGTTCGGCACGATACGGACGTCAAGATCGTCAACGACCGTCCTCGCTCCCTTGCGCGAATCCGATAACGTCAGGATCGAAACCTGATGCTCGCGGTCTCGCAACTGCAGCGCGAGGTCATGGACGACCACTTCGGCCCCGCCGATGACGTTCGGCGGAAAACGATTGGCGCAAAGACAGATCTTCATGCGCGCCCCCTGCCGCACACCGTGTGGCCGTAAGTCGCGCACCAGAAAATCACCAGCGCCACCGTCGTGCCCGCCGCCGGCGAATACATCATCAGCGAACGCGGCATGACGAACGGCGCGATCGCAATGGCCGCGACCGTCAGCGCCTGCTTTATCATCACCAGCCTATAACGCCGTGCCGCCACGATCCAGGTGGTCAGGCCAGCGTCGGCGAACGTGACGACCGAGCAGGCGGTCGCGAAAATCATGACCGGCACGCCCGCTTCGAATGCCGGGCCGTAGACCAGCATGAATATGCGATGGCCCACGAACAGACTGCCGATCCACGCCACGACTGCGACGGCCGCGAGGTACGCGCCCAGCTTGAGCGCGTTGGCGCGCAACTGGAGTTCGTTGCGGGCGGCATAGACCATCGTCGGAGCAAGTGCGAGTGCGAGCGTCCCGCCCACCGAGTTCCACTGCTCCACAAGCGACGCAGCCGCAGCGTAGATTCCCAGATCGGTCTTCGACATCAACGTGCCAAGCAACAGCCGGTCCATCCGCAATACGAGGACGCCTGCCGCGATGGCCGGCCATAACTTGAGCCCACGCACGATCAGCGTCTTCGTCACGGTTGCATCGCCGAGCAGGGACTTCGGCGGTTGCATTGCGAGCGAGCGATATCGGCTGAAGGGCGCAACCGCCGCCACGCACGCTTCGAGCGGCCAGGCGAAAGACGCGACGATCGCGCCCACCGACGCATGCGCCGCGCCGAGCAGCCAAAGCACGCGCACCCCGCTCGCATACGCTTTTGCCCGCGTGATGACCCAGGGCTTGGTTTCGGCATAGGCCATCAGCGAGCCAAGCGCGATCGGCTCGACGAGCAGCACCAGACCCGCGATCAGGGTAAGCGCCACACTCGACGACTGCATGAACAGCGCGACGACTGCCATGAACAGGAACATCACGCTGAATGTCGATGTCAGTCGCAAGCGGAAGGTCCGGTAGAAGACCATGTGCCGCAGGCGCGGATGCTTGCCGATGATCGGCGCAACCGCTTGCGAACTGAAGATCAGCGCGGCGCTTCCGACTACGTAGGCGAGCGAAAGCGCGAACTGCAGTTCGCCGAACAGCCGCGCGCCGTAGATGTTCGCGAACAGGTGGTTGCTTGCAATGGCGGCCAGCGCCCCGACGATCTTCTCGACGACTACGCCTGAAAACGACGAAAACAGCAGACTGATGAGGGAGTTCAAGATGGCCTCGGCCTCGTCAGGCCGGGCGTCGAACCCCGGGAATCGATGACGTACCACCATGCCAATGCAACGATCATGTAGAAAATGGTCCGTGAGCCGAACAGCGTCCAGTATTCGCCTTGCTGGATGGCGAAGCTCGCGTAGGAAAAGATCTTGGTGATCAGCCAGAGCATCACCACGCCGCCGCGCATCGCGAGGACGACCTGCAGCGCGGCGAGCACGCCATACACAACACCCGTCATCGCGACGAAAATGGCGCCGCCCGCGAGGCCGAACCAGTACACGGGAACGGCCATTTGTCCCAATGTGAACGTGACGTCGTCGAACATGTAGGCCTTCAGGACGGCCGGTGTTGCGTAGGACACCATCAGGTCGCGCAGCCCGCTTGGCGCGGCGGAGTCGAAGAAGCTCGGCGCTGTCCACGACGCAAGCGAACCGACGAAACGCCCGAAGGCCGCCAAGCCGCCCGACACAGGCGCGCTTAGCAAATGCGCGTCGTGATCGACGACATACCAGACCTGGCCTTGCAGCAAGAAGCGCGTCTGAATGGTGTCGGAAACGTCCAGCCCTTGCCCTTTGTACGCATAGAAGACGGATGCCCCGCCAAGCAGCAGCGCAAGCCCCGCGCCGATTGTCAGGTAACGGACCACCGGCCGGCCATTGACGGCATTGATCGCGATGATCGGGATCAGCACCGTCAGCGTAACGCCCAGCACCGACATGAACTGCTCGCCGTGCAGCACTTCGAGCGCCAGGTCGAGCACGATCAGCGCCACGGAAAGCCAGCGAACGCCCTTCTTTGAACTCGTAACGAACGTACCGAGCAAGACGGCCAGGAAGGTCTGATTGTTAAGGTATAGATTGAAGAGCGCGCCACCGGAACCGCCGCTGTCGTTGCGCAGCGCGTATCGGTTGACCCCGTTCAACAAGGCGAAGCCATCGGTTACGCCCGCCAGCACGCCTGTGCCGATGATTGCCACCGCCAGCCCAAGACCCAGCGCCACGCTGGCGGGCGCGAGCGTCATGCGCGCGACGACAACGCCATGGACACGCTTCTCATCGAGGATCCGGTTGAAGCCGACGAGCGCGCAGCCGACGAAGATAACGTAGAAAGGAAAGAGCCGGCTGAACGAGCCAATCGCCGTTCCCTCGACGCCCGTCTCCGCGAGAAACCCGCCCGATTCCACCCCGACGCCCGCAACGAACGCGGTGAGTCCGATGATGAGAATGTAGAGCATCGATACGGAAAATACGGGCCGCGCCTTGATCAACGC
>NZ_JBAUSA010000828.1:0-2808 GCF_049581465.1 Caballeronia sp.
TGATCGAACCGGTGTTTTTCAGCACCAGCAATGTGGGCGGCAATGCGCCGTCGTTCACGAAAAACGAGACGAAACTCAAGGATGCGACGAGCATCGACGACCTGAAAAAGTGCGACGTCATCATCACGTGCCAGGGCGGCGACTACACGAATGACGTGTTTCCGAAGCTACGCGCGGCAGGCTGGAAGGGTTACTGGATTGACGCGGCGTCTTCGCTGCGCATGAAGGACGAAGCAGTGATCATCCTCGATCCGGTGAACCTGAACGTCATCAAGGATTCGCTGGTCAAGGGCGGCAAGAATTTCATCGGCGGAAATTGCACGGTCAGCCTGATGCTGATGGCGTTGGGTGGCTTGTTCAACCAGAATCTGGTCGAATGGACAACTGCCATGACGTATCAGGCGGCCTCGGGCGCAGGCGCGCAGAACATGCGCGAACTGTTGCAGCAGATGGGTGTTCTCTATGGCGCAGCCAAGGAAGATCTGGCTGATCCGGCGTCGGCGATCCTGGATATCGACAAGCGCGTCCTGGCCGCCATGAACGGCGAGCGCATGCCGATCGATCATTTCGGTGTGCCGCTGGCGGGGTCCCTGATTCCGTGGATCGACAAGGATCTCGGCAACGGGATGTCGAAGGAAGAGTGGAAGGGCGGCGCTGAAACCAACAAGATCCTGGGAAAGCCTGCAATGGGCCAGCCAGGTTCGGTTCCTGTCGACGGACTGTGCGTGCGGATCGGCGCAATGCGCTGCCACTCGCAGGCCCTGACCATCAAGCTCACCAAGGACGTGCCGCTGGACGAGGTGCACGACATCCTGGCCAAGGCCAATGATTGGGTGAAAGTTGTGCCGAACGAGCGCGAAGCGTCGATCCGCGATTTGTCGCCGGCTGTGGTCACGGGTTCGCTCGGCGTGCCGGTCGGCCGCTTGCGCAAACTGGCAATGGGCGGCGAATATCTGTCGGCGTTCACGGTGGGTGATCAGTTGTTGTGGGGCGCCGCCGAACCGTTGCGCCGGATGCTTCGCATTCTGTTGGACAAGTAAAGTAAACTGCGCGTTACGACGCGTTAGTTTTGAGATAAGCGTCGCGCTTGCGCGGCGCTTTTTTATTGTTCTTTTGTTGTGTAGCGCCATGGTTTTGGCCGCAACTCAACCCCGTTTTATTGTCCACACGCCTGGAGTATCAATGATCGTTCGTTCGAGTCGGCCGCTGCATTCACAGCCTCGCCGCTACAGCCGTACGCTGCGCGCGGCGCTGGTCGCGGCAAGCCTCGTGGGTGTGCTGTCAGGAACGGCTGCTTCGTTCGATGCTCATGCTCAGGCGAGCGCCGCTATAGCGGCGTCGGCGTCGGCGGCGTCGGCTTCATCGCCCGGGATTTCGGCGGGAGGCACGCAATACACCGTGAAGCCGGGCCAGTCGGTAACCGATGTGGCCGGAGAAATCACAGGATCGACCGATCGGACCGTGCGCGACACCATGGCGCGCGCGCTGTTCGATGCCAATCCGAACGCGTTCATGCACCACGATCCGAGCAAAATGAGGCTTGGGGCCGTGCTGACCATACCGAGTACGGGCGATGGTTCGGCGGGCGCTTCTGGTTCGGTTGCCGCCTCGGCTCCAGCAGCAGTAGCGGCCGCTTCGGGTCCCGCTGCTGCGGTAGTTGCACCGGCAGCGGCCGCGGCTTCAGTCACGCCAGCTTCGACGGCAGCAGCGGTTTCAACCCCGGCCGCAGCGATGGCCGCGCCAGCCGCTTCGACCGTAAAGGAAGCTAGCAGCGTTGAATCTGCTGCGGCGCCTTCAGGCGTCGCATCGAATGTCAATGGGACGCTTGAGGGCGCCAGCGCCAGCGCAAGCGGGGCGGTCGCGGTGGGTGCCTCTGGTGGGGTCGGGGCGTCAGACGCCGCAGTGGCGACGTCCGAGGCTCAGCCGGTCGCGTCCAGTCCCGCAGTGGCGAACCCGGTGCCAGTAAGCACTGCGTCGACCCAAGTTGCCGATGAAGGGTCTGATCGCTTGCCGATCGGCTTATTTGCTGGCATCGCCATTCTGGTTGCGCTGCTCGTTTTAGCCTGGCGTCTGGCAAAACGTCGCCGATATGCCCGTAGCGAAGCCGAACGCGTCGCTGTTGAGCAGGGTTCTTCGGGGGAGTCGCCGGTTGTATCGACGCAAAGGCGGCTCAGCGAGACGCCGGACGCTCCGTTGGCAGAGCATTCGGATGTGCCGGCCACGACTGGCGCAGCCGATCTCGAGGGGGTCGCGGTCCAGCGAGATCAAAGCGAACTGAATGGGGTGGCGGCAAGTATCGAAAGTTACGAGGCGGCCCAATCGTTCGAAACGCCGAGCGAGGACGACGCCGTCCCGGAACCGTCCGCCGAAGGCCACGTAGAGAATATCGTCGACGAAACGGCAAGCCCGGCATCGGCGCCGGCTCGAGACGAGGATGCCCGCCGCGCGCCGTTCATGCCCGATGCGCCTGCGGCGCTTCATCGTGCTTTCACGCCGCCTCGACCCGGCAGCGTCGAGGCAGAGCGGATAGCGGCCGAAAAGGCGGCAGCGGAGCAAGAAGCAGCCGAGCGTGAAGCTGCACTGCGTGAGCAAGCGCAAGCGCGGGAACAAGCGGAACGCGAGGCAGTTGAAGCGCAAGCGCGCGCAGCGGCGCAACGTGAGGCGGAAGCACGTGAGCAAGCGGAGCGCGAAGCCCGCGAAGCGGACGCACGCGCCGTCGCACAACGAGAAGCCGACGCACGTGAAGCAGAAGCGCGCGAGGCCGCCGAGCGGGAGCAAGCACAGCGTGAGGCTCATGAAGCGGAGGCG
>NZ_JBAUSA010000829.1:0-2188 GCF_049581465.1 Caballeronia sp.
AGGAGAAGCCCCGCGGCGGGTCTTGTAGAGTGGGGCCCTGACGACGCTGCGTCAAACCAACAATCTTGGGGGACTCCTAGCGGGCATGGACTTCACAGCCCCAGCGATTCAAACTCAACCCGCTCCAGCAAATGCCGGGACTAAACACCTAGAGGCTAGTGGTGGCCGAGGTTTTCGTTGGCGAGTCCTAAACCAACGCCAGCAGCGGGACGTACGTACCGGGACGCCTCGGCAAGAGAACCTCGTGCGAGACATAGGTCAATGGGGATCACCTAATCCTGGCGCGCATTTAGGCTAGTGGTGGCCGGGACGCGAGGGGGGTCCAACTCATCCCGGCCACTATCCACCGATGCTTTCGTTGGGCGGAATCCTTCCAACGCCAGGTGTTTGCGTGCTGGTACGCTCGGCGAATTACTCCAAGGTCCGAACCGACTCGAAGCAAGAGGGCAACTCTGTTCATCTACAATCCGGGGAGAAAGCGGCATTCGACTTCAAACCGGAGGGAGAGATATATTCGGAAGGTGGCAAAGTCTTGCGAGTGTGGCATCGGGCAAAACCCGGGTGAGCAAGAAAAACTCCGCGCTACGACTAAACCGTCAGCAATCCGACATCAACCTCACCAACAGTTTTCAAAATCGAAGCGTCCTCGAAGTCGCCAAGCGCGGGGTCGCCGGTCCGTGAGAACGCGATAGCTCCGCAATGTCCTTCTTCTATGGCTAACGAGGCCGCCATTCGGATCGCTTGATCGGCGCTCCGTGCTTCCTTCGGATCGCACGCAACGATGTCGCCATTGTCCTCTGATCGCTTGAACGCGAGCGCAACATAGTAGGTCGTCGCAGCCATTAGAGACTTCCCGGTCACGCATTTACCCATGCAGTCCCACCAAGATCATCATAACGCAAATGATAACCCCAATCGCGACCATTGGTGACTCCTTTCGGTCACCTTGACGCACAAGGCGCATATAGCGTCCTGCTTTTGCCTGCCAATCTGCTGTCAGATCTGGCCAACGATGCATCACACGTTCTGCGCCATCCGACTGGGCCTGCGTCTGTCGTCCTCAAGTCACGGCGCTGAGGCGGCGCAGGCGCACCATCTCGACCAAACCGAGACGATTGGCGATTCCAAGCAGATTTTTGGCATGAAAAGGCAAGACCACCACCGTCCACCGCGGCAAGGCTGTATGGCTTTGCCGAGCGTACCAGGTTCAACCAGACTGGCGTTGGACGTTAGCTCCCCAACGAAGGCATCGGCGAAGGGTGGCCGGGATGAGGCCGCTACCGCGTCCCGGCCACTGCTACCTTAGATGCGCGCCAGGGCAGGGGGTTGTCTGCGCCGCCGCATTGCTGGGCGGCTCAAAGACCACCGTCACCCTCCTATTTCCACAGGCTGGGCAGATGAGACGCGACTCCAGTCGTGATAGCGGGAAATTTGGCCAGTTTGAATATGACGATGCATTTGCCCTAGCGTAAGCGGCCCTTACGTCCCACGGCGCTATGGAGTTGACGAGAGAGTTTGAGGGGCCGAGCGTCAGGCAGCGAGTCGATCGGGGGCGTTGGCTTTGGTCCATGCCCACGGCATAAGTTCGTCGAGGCGCGCAGCGGGCCAGAGATTGACGAGCCTGTTGAGGACGTCGGCGATATAGGCTTGCGGCTCGACATCGTTGAGCTTGCAAGTTTCAATCAGCGAAGCGATGCGGGCCCAGTTTTCGGCTCCCTCGTCATGGCCGGCGAAGAGCGCATTTTTGCGATTGAGCACGATCGGCCTGATTCCGCGTTCGACGATGTTGGTGTCGAGCTCGATGCGGCCGTCATCGAGGAAGCGGACGAGCCCTTTCCAATGGTTGAGGCCATAGCGCAGATCCTCGGCGAGGCCGGACTTGCCGGAGACACGCGCCAACTGATGCTCGAGCCACGGTCTGAACGCCATGACGAGCGGCTTGCTCTTCTCCTGGCGCGCGAGACGACGCTCGTCGGCGCTTGCGCCCCTGATCGTCTTCTCGATCGCGTAGAGCGCGGCGATTCTCTCAAGCGCCTCACGGGCGATCGGCGCTTCACCCTTGGCGTGGTCGAAGAACCGGCGCCGCAGGTGCGACCAGCAGAAGGCGAGCGTGATCCGGCCATCGGGCGCCTTGGCGGCGATCGTCTTGTAGGCGGCGTAACCGTCGCACTGAACAACGCCCGCATAA
>NZ_JBAUSA010000830.1:0-2041 GCF_049581465.1 Caballeronia sp.
TTGCGTTCCTGCAGTACACCGGCGGCACGACCGGCAACCAGAAGGCGGCGCTGCTGACGCACCGGAACATCATCGCGAACGTGCAGCAACTGGCTCACTGGTTCAAAGCGGACTTGAGCGCACCCGACGAATGCGTGGTCACGATCCTGCCGATTTATCACATCATGGGGCTGACTGGGAACTGCCTGTTTGCAGTGGCCCAGGCGTGGAGGAACGTGCTTGTGCCGAACGCTCGCGACCTGACGCATTTTGTCGATGAGTTCCGGGTCCACCGTTTTTCGTTCCTGGTCGGCGTGAACACATTGTTCAATGCGCTTCTCGATTTCGAACCGTTCCGCGCGCTCGATTTCAGCTGCCTGAAGCTGACATGTGGCGCTGGCGCCGCCGTGCCGCCATCGGTCGCGCGGCGCTGGCACGAACTGACCGGCTGCAGCCTCACCGGCGCTTACGGGCTGACCGAAGCATCGCCATCGGTCTGCATCGTGCCGCGACATGCAACAGGCCACGCCGGCAGTGTCGGTGTTCCGCTTCCGTCGACCGACGTGATCCTGGTCGACGCAGACGGCAACGAGATGCCGCCCGGCATATCGGGGGAAATCGCGGTCAAGGGACCGCAGGTGATGAGCGGTTACTGGAACCGTCCCGACGAGACGCGCGACGTGTTCACGAAGACAGGCTTCCTGCGCACCGGCGATATCGGGGTGATCGATCCGGACGGGTTCATCACGATCATCGATCGTAAGAAGGACCTCGTGCTGGTCTCCGGCTTCAATGTGTATCCGAACGAAGTCGAAGCCGTCATTGCGGGACACAGTGGCGTGTGCGAATGCGCTTGCATCGGCGTGCCCGATGAAAAAACCGGCGAGGCCCTCAAGGTGTTCGTGGTCACGCGTGACCGGGATCTGACCGGCGCCAGCCTGCAGCAGTATTGCCGCGAGTTCCTGACCGGATACAAGGTGCCGCGCCAGTTCGAATTCCGCGACACGCTGCCGAAATCCCCGGTAGGGAAAATCCTCCGCCGTGCGCTGCGCTGATATCCCGTCAAGACGGGACAGCATCGCACGACAACGCGTATTTGAGACTGACATGACAAACGATTATTCCCCCACCTTTGCGCGCCTGATGACCCCGCTTGCGCTCGGCTTCACGACTCTGAAAAACCGCGAGGGCGGGCGGCCACGGCTTCTTCCATCGCGTCGACGCGTTCGCTATCGAGTTTCAATGTACGCGCGGTAAATACGGTAGTCCAGGTCTGCCCGTCGATACTCGCTGGGAATCTCCTCGACAATGCAAAATACGCGCGAGCCGCTGCGATCGCCCTTCGTTGCGTCGACTTCAAGAATTGCGTCGGTCAGCTCGCGGGCGAGACATTCCGATTCCTTCCCAACGCAGCGCGATTGACCACAGCTTCGCCGAGCGCCTGCATTGGGCGTCTGTGTTCAGTGAACCTTGCGCGAAGGTGACATCCATAAGTGGCATAGCCAGTTCTCCTGAGATTGAAGGGCGGGTACAGCAAGGATTGCCTAGCGCCTGGATGGGAGAGGTGTCGCACTTCCCCGCGCGAGCTTCGGCCCTTCAGGGCGATAGTGGGGAACCCGCGTGACCGAGGGATTTAAGGTAACAGTCATGGCGGAGTGCTGTTTGCATCTCCGTGCACGGAGAATTGCCGTATAGCGCACTCGCCGTCTTCGCCGAAGACCGGGAGAGGGTGAGGCTTGCTGTGGCTAGCACGCGTTGCGAAGTTGCGAAGTTGCGAAAGGGCAGTGCGCGCAAGATCAACTCCGTGTGCACTATGGAGCAAGGTCGCTAATGCCAACGAGTAGAACCGGCAGTCGGAAGATGGCTTGATTTTGCCGGCATATTTAATCTACTCTTTATTGATCATAGGCATCTTGATGCCACTGGGCGGCCTGACCGATTAATCTTTCGCACCGGCGACGCGTCGTCCCGCCAGCGTCGAATCACACGCGCGCTTCGGGACACGCTCCATCAGTGCATATAACATGGGATCCGCCATGGAAATCAAGTGGATTGAGGACTT
>NZ_JBAUSA010000831.1:0-9127 GCF_049581465.1 Caballeronia sp.
GCACCACCACGCTTACCGGCAACAATACCTACAGCGGCGGCACCACCGTGGCGGCGGGCCGGCTCAACGTGGACGGCGCCATAGCAGGCGATGTGCAGGTCGACACCGGCGCCACCCTGGGCGGCGATGGCACAGTCGGTGGGATCGCCAACCTTGCAAGCGGAGCACATCTGGCCCCGGGCGCCAGCCCGGGAACGTTGACCGTCGGCGGCCTGTTGCTCAACGGCGGCTCGTTCCTCGACTACGACCTGGGCACGCCCAACGTTATTGGTGGCGCCACCAACGACCTCGTCGATGTCACTGGCAACCTGACCCTGGCAGGCACCCTGAACGTCACCAACTCCGGCAATTTCGGCAGCGGCGTGTACCGCCTGATGAACTACGGCGGCGCGCTGACCAACAACGGCCTGGCGATCGGCGCCCAACCAGCCGGCTTTGCGCCCGCCGACTTCCTGCTTCAGACCAGCCAGGCCAACCAGGTCAACCTTATTGCGCAAGCCGGTGGCTTCGCCAATCAGTTCTGGGACGGTGCGCAAACCGTGGGCAACGGTGTGATCGACGGCGGCACCGGCACCTGGAACACTGCGACCACCCACTGGACCGGTGCCAACGGTGCGGTCAACGCGCCGTGGCAGACCAATAGCTTTGCCATTTTCCAGGGCACGCCGGGCATCGTGACGGTGGACAACAGCGCGGGCGCGGTGCAACTGGGCGGTGCGCAGTTCGTGGTCACCGGCTACACCGTCACCGGCCAGCCCCTGACGGTCGCGACACCCGGCACAGTCATCCGCGTAGGCGACGGCAGTGCCGCTGGCGCGGCTACGACTGCCACGATTGCCTCCGTCATCCAGGGCAACGGCGGGCTGGACAAGACGGACCTGGGCACACTGGTGCTCACCGGCAACGACACTTACAGCGGCGGCACCACCATCAGCGGCGGCACTTTGCAGTTGGGAAATGGCGGCACCTCAGGCTCGGTCATCGGCGGCATTCTTGATAACGCGACACTCGCGTTCAATCGCAGCGACGCGGTGACCTTTGCGAATGGTGTCAGCGGCACAGGTTCGCTGACGCAAGCAGGCAGCGGCACCACTATCCTCACCGGCACCAACACCTACACCTTCACCGGCGGCACCTACGTCAATGCCGGCACGCTGCAACTCACGGGTACAGGCGCCATCGGCAGCGGGGCGGTCAACATCGCCAGCACCGGCCAATTCTTGCTCACCCCTGCCAGCGGCAACTACCGGTTCAATAACGCGCTCACCGGCAGTGGCGCGCTCATCGCCACGCTCGGCAGCGCCGCCGACACCCTCAACTTCGGCGCCGCCGTAGGCAGTGCTTTCACCGGTAACGTCACGCTTAACCAGAGCAATTTTGCGCTCGGCGGCACGAACACCACGGCACTCACGAATGCCACGCTGCAACTGAACAGCGGCAACACGACCACCGTCGATGCAGGTGCCCAGGCCATCGGCGATCTGACTCTGAACGGCAATACGCTGATCTTCGCGAACCTGCCGTCCGGCACCCTCAGCACGGGCGCACTCACGCTCAATAGCGGCACTGTACGCATCGACCCCGGCAGCATGATCAGCCTCGCCGGCTCACTGCTCACTCAGGACGACGGCGTCAACAGGCAACTGATCAGCGCCACGAGTGTCAACGGCAGCGCAGCCAACCTTGCACTCACCGATCTGGCCGGCAACCCGCTCACCACCGTGGCAGTGAATATTGCGCAAGACGGCAATACCGTAGCCATTGGCACTTACAGCTTCACGCTGAACACCCAGGCTAACACGGGGCTCTATGCTGGCTATGGCCTGAGCCAGCTCGACTTGCAAGCCGGCCAAACGCTCACGCTCTCGGGCGACACCCCCACCCCGGCCGGGGCCGCCGATATGACAGCGCGCATCACCGGCAGCGGCGCGCTCGACATCAATGCGACCAACAGCATCACCCTGACCAACGCCGCCAATGTCTACACCGGCGCGACCACCGTCAGCGGTGGCACGCTGGTGCTCGGCAGCAACGGGGCGCTGGGCGACACTGCGTTACTCGCTCTGAATGCGGGAACGACCGCCGATATCAACGGCAAGACTCAGGCAATTGGGACGCTCGGTGGTACCGGCACGCTGAATATCGATGCCGGTAATCTCACGATTAATAGCGGCGGCGCCTTTAGTGGTGTGATCAGCGGCACCCGTGGTGCATTGAACGCCAACGGCGGCGCGCTGATTCTCACAGGCGACAGCACTTACACCGGCGGCACGACGATCAACGCGGGCACCCTGCAAATAGGTAATGGCGGGACCGTGGGCAGCTATGCGGGCAACATCGCGGACAACGCGGCTCTGGCGTTCAACCGCAGCGACACCGCGACTTATGGCGGCGTAGTCAGCGGCCCCGGCTCACTGACCCAGCAAGGCAGCGGCACGACCGTGCTCACGGGCGGCAACACCTACACCGGCGGCACCACGATCAGCGCCGGTACGCTGCAACTGGGTAATGGTGGAAACACAGGCTCAGTGGCCGGCAACATCATCGACAACGCGGCCTTGGCGTTTAACCGCAGCGGTACCGCGACTTATGGCGGCGTAGTCAGCGGCTTTGGCTCACTGACCCAGCAAGGCAGCGGCACGACCGTGCTCACGGGCGGCAACACGTAAACCGGCGGCACCACGGTCAGCGCCGGTACGCTGCAACTCAGTGGCACGGGCGCAATCGGCAGCGGCCAGGTCAATCTCGCCAGTGCCGGTACCCTGATGATCAGCAGTCCCGCCAGCAGCAATTACACCTTCACCAACGCATTGACCGGCAGCGGTGTCGTGCAGGCCATCCTCGGTAACAGCACTAACGCTTTCACCCTGGGCAATACGGTTGGCAGCGCCTTCACGGGAACTATCGCCATTGGCGGTGGCACCTTCGCGCTGGACAACAACGCTCAGAGCGCCATGCCGGACGCCACGCTGCGCCTGGACACCGGCGGCCTTGCCCAGATCAACGCCAATCGCACTATTGGCAACCTCAACTTCAACGGCGGTACGTTCCAGATCACCAGCACCGGCTTCATCCCCGACGGTAAGCTCACCGTCGGCAACCTGAACGTAACCGGCGGCACCGTCGCCGTCGGCATTCCCAGTGACTTCCCGGTTCATCCGTTACCCTCGCAACCCTCGCTGTTCGATCAGGACGAAAACATCGAACAGCAACTTATCGCCGCCACCGGCACCGTCAGTGGCGCCGCCGCCGGTTCGCTGCTCCCGCTCACCAAGTTCGATGGCACCCCCGTCGCCGCTCCGCAGAATGTCACGCTCAGCGAAAATGGCGTTTCCGTCGCTATCGCCACCTACAATTACGCGGCCAATGTACTGTCTGGCGCCAACGCCGGCATATGGCTCGGCTATGACCTTCTGCAACTCGACCTGCAATCCAGTCAGACGCTGGAACTGACCAACGCCAACGCCATCGACAACACCCTGATCGCCAGGATCACCGGCAGCGGCAACCTTTTCATCGATGCAGTCAACACCGCCATTCTCGCCAACGCCACCAACGACTACATCGGCACGACCACCCTCAATAGCGGCACGCTCGTACTCGGCAGCAACAACGCCTTGGGCCGCACGGTATTACTCGACGTGGCTGCGCGCGCGACCGCTGATATCAACGGCAAAACCCAGGCGATCGGCGCGCTGGGCGGAGCGGGTGCACTCAATATCGATGCAGGCAATCTGACGATAAACAACGGCGGCGCTTTTAGTGGCGTTATCAGCGGCACCAGTGGAGCACTGAACGCAAGCGGGGGCACGCTGATCCTCAGCGGCGACAACACCTACACGGGTGGCACCACGATCAACGCGGGAACGTTGCAAATCGGCGATGGCGGAACCATCGGCGGCTATGCGGGCAATATTGTGGATAACGCTGCATTGGCGTTTAACCGCAGTGATGCCACGACCTATGGTGGAGTAGTCAGCGGCGCGGGCTCGCTAACCCAGCAAGGCAGCGGCGCATTGATCCTGACGGGCAACAATACCTACACGGGCGGAACCGCGATCAGCGCGGGCACCTTGCAACTTGGCAACGGTGGAACCGCCGGCAACATCGTCGGTGATGTTAGTAACCATGGAATGCTGGCATTCGATCGTTCGGACAGCCTGGTCTTTGACGGAACCATTAGTGGCCCCGGATCGGTCATGCAGGCCGGCAGCGGCACGGTGCTGTTCAATGGCGTGCAACCTTATAGCGGCACGACCCTCATCAATGCGGGCACCCTGGCGATCGGAGATGCATCTCATACCGGCGCCGAATTAGCCGGCGGCGGGCTGGTCACAGTAGGTTCCGCAGGCTCACTGGGCGGATACGGCAAAGTCACAGGATCGGTTATCAACAAAGGTTTGATTGCCGTAGGCAATGCGCTTCCTGCGTTCGCCAATGGCCCGGATGCCAGCTTCACTATCGCGGGAAATCTCGACAATAGCGGCACCGTTACGATGTCCAATGGCATGGTCGGTGACCGTATGTTCACGGGGGGAACGTACACCTCGAACGGCGGCAAAGTCCTGATCGATACCGTTCTGAACCAGGGCGGAGCGGCGTCGAACTCTGATTTGCTCGTGGTGGGCAGCACCGCCGTTGGAGCGAAGGGCGCGACGCAGCTAGTGGTGACGAACGTGGGCGGCGCCGGCGCGACCACAATTGATAATGGCATCATGGTGGTACAGGTTCAGGACCCCGCGCATTCAGCAACGGGCGCCTTCTCGTTAAGCGGGCGCGCAGTGGCGGGTCCATACGAATATCAACTGTTCCAGGGCGGCGCAGAGGTTTCAGATGGCAACTGGTACCTGCGCTCCGAGAGCGAACCTACGCCTCCCGCACCACCTACGCCTCCCGCTCCACCGCAGCCACTATTCCGGCCGGAAGTGGCGGCTTACCTGGCCAACCAGCACGTGGCCGGGGAGATGTTCGTTCACAGCCTGGACGACCGCGATAGCGGATCCTCGCAAACTTCGGGGAGTGGAACGAGCGGTCCCGGTTCTGTCTGGCTTCGTGTGCAAGGAGGCAACGAAGGCAGCAACAGCCGCGATGGCACGTTCAACGTGAACACCGATTCGTTCCTGATGCAAGGAGGGGGCGACGTAGTGCAGAACAAGCTGACCGCCAATGCCGATCTCCTGCATCTTGGACTGATGGGTACTTACGAGACCGCCCGGAGCAACGTGCAGGCCGCCGGCAACCCGGCGCAAGCAAGCGGCAACGTGGCCGGCTATAGCGTCGGGGCCTATGGAACCTGGTACGAGAATGAAGCGAGCCGGCTTGGCGCTTACGCTGACACCTCGCTCCAATATGGCTGGTTCAACAACAGCGTCGAGGGCGACGAGTTACCCACGGTGAACTACAACGCGCACGGCTGGGCGGCGTCGGGCGAGTTGGGCTATGCATTGCCGCTGATTAACGAGTGGGTGTTCGAGTCGCAAGGCCAACTGCTTTATGTGGACTATCATCAGAATTCGCTGGCCGAACCGAACGGCACGCAGGTGGATGGCGCGAGCTCCAGCGGCGCCATCGCCCGGCTGGGGCTACGCCTGCAACGCAATTTTGAGCGTACCGCTGGCGAGAAGATGCAGTTCTACGCAACGGCCAACTGGTGGCACGCGAGCACGAGCAGCACCATCTCATTCGACCAAGTGCCGGTCGGCAGTCTGTACCCCGCCAATCGCTATGAGGCGAAGCTGGGACTGAATGGGGACCTCGGAAAGAACTGGAGCGCCTGGAGCAACGTCAGCGGTGCATGGGGCGCGCAGCGCTATCACGCGTATGTCGTGCGTCTTGGGCTTAAGTACGGGTGGTGATGTGTCAACCCGCGCGGATTGCGGGTCACTGGGTCAAGATCGACGATCCTGTACACGAGAATACGTTTTGAACGCAAATCCGTGAACGAACGAAGGGCCGCGTAAGCGGCCCTTCGTTCGTTCTGCGGAGAAAATGAACCGCGCGTTCAAGGCTCAAGCGTGATGCATTCTCGCGCGGCTTTTTCCCGTTGGATGAGAACCTTCAAGCCAGCCGTTCTTCCGTCTTCGAATCGAACAACACGGCCTTCGATACATCGAACAACAGCGTCATGTTCGTCAGCGGCTGCGGGTTCGAGGCCGGGTGCACGCGGCTCACCACGCGCTTGCCGTTCACCTGCGTGAATACCAGCGTATCGGGGCCCGTAGGCTCGATCACGTCGATCTTCACCTCGATTGGCTGCAGGCGAGCGTCTTCCACATTATGTGCACTGCGAGCATCCGTGATCCGTTCCGGACGCAAGCCGAGAATCACGTTCTGACCGATCTTGCCGCGGACCGCAGCCGCATCGAAAGGCAGGGTCAGCACCGTGCGCGACGCGCCCGTGTCAATCTCCAATCCCACGCCCGAGCCCGCATCAACCAGCTTTCCTTCGATAAAATTCATCGGCGGCGCGCCAATAAAACCGGCCACGAACAGGTTCGCCGGCGAATCGTAGATATCCTGCGGCGCGCCAAATTGTTGCACCACGCCATCCTTCATCACCGCGATCCGGTCGCCCAGCGTCATCGCCTCAATCTGATCGTGGGTGACGTACACGATCGTCGTGCCCAGGCGCTGATGCAGCAGCTTGATCTCGGAACGCATTTCGATACGCAGCTTCGCATCGAGGTTCGACAGCGGTTCGTCGAAAAGAAACATCACGGGGTCTCGTGCCAAGGCACGGCCCATCGCAACGCGCTGGCGCTGGCCGCCCGACAACTGGCCGGGCTTGCGGTCGAGCAAGTGCTGGATCTGCAGCGTGTCGGACACACGCGTCACGATCGCCTTCTGCTCGTCCTTCGGCACCTTGCGAATATGCAGGCCGAACGAGATGTTCTCGCGCACCGTCATGGAAGGGTAGAGCGCGTACGACTGGAACACCATCGCAATGTCGCGGTCCTTCGGCGAGAGGTTGTTCACCGTCTTGCCGTCGATCATGATGTCGCCCTTCGTCACTGTTTCCAGCCCGGCGATCATGTTGAGCAGCGTGGACTTCCCGCAACCCGAACCGCCGACCAGGATCAGGAACTGGCCGTCTTCAATATCTATGTTGACGCCCTTCAGAACGGGTACGCCGTTCGCATAAGTCTTGTACACGTCACGGATGGAAAGGCTTGCCATGCTGTGATTCCTTTTATGTTTCTGCGCCGGATTGATCTTTTCCCGCGCGTCATGTTGATCGTCTTCCGCGGGCGCCCGCCTGGGCGCCGCGCGCGAAATCAGCCCTTCACCGCGCCTGCCGTCAGGCCGCGCACGAAGAACCGGCCAGCAACCATGTAGACGACCAAGGTGGGCAGGGCGGCGATGATCGCGCCAGCCATGTCGACGTTGTATTCCTTCACGCCGGTCGACGTATTGACCAGGTTGTTCAGGGCCACCGTGATCGGCATCGAGTCGACGCCGGAAAACACGATCCCGAACAAGAAGTCATTCCAGATCTGCGTGAATTGCCATATCAGGCACACCATGAAGATCGGCAGCGAAACCGGCAGCAGGATCTTCGTGAAAATCATGAAGAAACCCGCTCCATCGATACGCGCCGCCTTCACGAGTTCCGCCGGAATGCTCACGTAGAAATTGCGGAAGAACATGGTGGTGAACGCAATGCCGTACACCACGTGAACGAGCACCAGGCCGGTCGTCGTATTCGCGAGTCCCAACATGCCTTGCAAACGCGCCATCGGCAGGAGAATGGCCTGGAACGGGATGAAGCAGCCGACCAGCAGCAAGGTGAACACCGCGTCCGCGCCACGGAAACGCCAGTGCGTGAGCACATAACCGTTGAAGGCGCCGACTATCGATGAAATCAGCACGGCTGGAATCACCATGCGCACCGAGTTGAAGAAGAACGGTTCCATGCCGTCGCAGCGCACGCCGGTACACGCTTGCGACCACGCCTTGATCCACGGCGCGAAGGTGAAGTGCGTCGGTGGCGTAAGCAGGTTGCCTTGGCGCAACTGGTCGAGGTCCTTGAAGGACGTCGAGAGCATCACGTAGATCGGGAACAAGAAGTACAGGGCAAACAGGATCAGGGCCGCATAGATGACGGCGCGGCTGATCGTCATCTTAGATTCCATTGCGGGTGCTCCTCGATTCCAGGTACATGAGCGGCACGAGCACGGCGACGACAGTGGCGAGCATCATCATTGACGAGGCTGCGCCCACGCCGAGTTGGCCCCGGTTGAACGAAAACGTGTACATGAACATGGCCGGCAGCGACGACGACGTGCCCGGACCGCCAGCGGTCAATGCAACGACGAGGTCGAAGGTCTTGATGGTGATGTGGCAGAGAATCAGCAGCACGGAGAAGAACACCGGCCGCATGCTCGGAATGACGATCTTGCGATAAATCCGCGGCAGGGACGCGCCGTCCATCTGCGCCGCCTTGAAGATTTCCGCATCGACGCCACGCAAGCCGGCTAGAAACAACGCCATGACAAACCCGGTGGATTGCCACACCGCCGCGATCACGACGCAGAAGATGGCTTTATCGGGGTTTCCTAGCCAGTCGAACGAAAAGCTTGTCCAGCCCCAGTCGTGAAAGACCTTTTCCAGTCCCAGGCCGGGGTTCAATATCCATTGCCATGCGGTGCCCGTCACGATGAACGACAACGCCATCGGATACAGGAAAATTGCGCGCAGCGCGCCTTCATTGCGGATTTTCTGGTCGAGGAGGATGGCGAGAAACAGCCCGAGCCCAACGCAGATCGCAATGAAAGGAACGCCGAACCAACCGAGATTCGCAGCGGACGTCCACCAGACGTCGTTCGCGAACAATTCGGTGTAGCGCTGGAAGCCGACGAATTCGTAGCGCGGCATCAGGCGCGAATTCGTCAGTGACAAATAGCCGGTGATAATGATAAAGCCGTACACGAACACCAGCGCAATCAACACGCTGGGTGCAAGCACGAGCTTCGGAATATAAGTATCGGCTAGCGCCGCCAGGGGCGACGTGCGACGGGGCGGAGTGCGCGAGGTCTTTTCCGCGATACCACTAGGGGAGGCAGCCACTGCTCGACTCCTGAAAATTTACCGGCAAGAGTCTCAGGCCGGAACGGTAATACAACAATCG
>NZ_JBAUSA010000832.1:0-2603 GCF_049581465.1 Caballeronia sp.
TGCGCATTGACCAGACGCCCAAGATCGAAGTTCACCTGGTCAAGAGCGGGGAGGCGCCGGGCGGTATCGGCGAGGCCGGCACGAACGCGGGACCACCGGCACTGCGCAATGCCATCTTTGCCGCCACGGGCGTCGCCTTGCGGCGCATGCCCATCGACCCCGCCCTGATCGCGGCTGGGAGGAAATCATGAAGTCCGCCAGCCGTCGTATTTTGCTTGGCGGTGGTGCCATCATATTGATTGCAGCAGCGGCGGGAATCTGGATTGTCCAAGGCCCGGGCCCATTGGCGTTTGCGGAAGGCGCAAAAGTCGCTCTCGCGGACTACAGGGCTGGAGAGCCGACCGGGGTACCAGTTTCGCTCGCCAGCGCAAGCCAAGTAGAGCGGGGCGAATATCTCGCGAAAGCCGCGGATTGCATGGTTTGCCACACCACGGAGGGCGGCAAGGAATATGCCGGCGGCCTTGGATTCAAACTTCCGTTTGGCACGCTTTATTCGACCAACATCACGCCGGACAAAGACACCGGCATCGGCAATTACAGTGACCAGGAGTTCCTAAATGCGCTACATCGCGGTATTCGCCGCGATGGCGCGCGGCTTTATCCGGCGATGCCATATACGTCTTACACCTACATCACGGACGCGGATGCGCTGGCGATCAAGGCCTATCTGTTCAGCCTTCCGCCCGTGCACGCGACCGCTCCCGTCAACACTCTGATCTTTCCGTTCAACCAACGCTGGGGCATGATGTTCTGGTCAGCCCTGTTCAACCCGAACACGCGGTTCGAACCCGACACGTTGAAGAGCCCGGAATGGAACAGGGGCGCTTATCTCGCAGAAGCCCTGGCGCATTGCGGTGAGTGCCACACGCCCCGAAATCTGGCGTTCGCGCTCGACAACCGCAAGAAATTCAGCGGCGCGCTCGCAGCGGGCTGGCTTGCCTTCAACGTCAGTTCTGACAAGGCCACGGGCGTCGGTGCTTGGCGCGACGACGATTTGATCTCTTATCTGTCGATAGGACATGCGCCAGGTCATGGCACTGCGTCGGGGCCGATGGGCGAAGCGGTCGACCAGAGCTTCAGCTGGTTGACGCCGGAAGATATCCGTGCCGTGGTGGCCTATCTTCGCAGCGTGCCCGCAACAGTCTCGCCCGATCTGACGGCGACGCTGGCGCAGCCAGCATCGGCTTCGCACCGGATTGGGGGCACGGCTGATCCGCGCGGCAAGACGGTGTTCGAGGGTGCTTGCGTGAGTTGCCATGGCTGGAGCGGTGTAAGTCCAGTTTCGCCTATGGCCACACTTACCGGCGCCTGGGCGGTCAACGATCCAAGCGCGACCAATGTCGCTCAGATCGTGATTGTCGGTACCAAGCGGCATACGCCGGAAGGCGCGATATCGATGCCCGCGTTCGGTAAGGCTTATTCCGACGGGGAGGTCGCAGCGGTCTCCAATTACGTTACAGCACGCTTCGGCGCCAAGGCGTCGCATATGACGGCCCAGGACGTAGCGAAGCTTAGGAAGCAAACGGCGCAATGAGCACAAAGGACGACTCGGTCTCGACCGAGGAGGCCGAGAAGAGAGCGGGCTGTTTCCAACGTCCTTGATGCAGAGCTTGTCACCATCGATCCGAATATCGGGAAAACGCCGCTTCGGGTCGTCAAGATGGGTCCAATGCCTGGTCGCCGAACGACCCGCACAAGCTGGCCGGCGTCGGCCGGGACGAAAGCGCCAGCACAAACCGAGCAAAATACCAGGCCGTTGTCGTGGTGCTCCGTAAGCCAGGCTGCGAACGGAGCTGCCAACTTGCGGGATATTGGATTGCTAAGACTCGATGGCGCGATAAGGACAGCAGGACGGTTATCGGGTCCGGGGATGGTGTCGAAGACGCATTCTACCGCCTGGGGAGGGCTGGCTGCGTACCCGTCGTGGCACTCCCGGCATATCCGGCGCTGACGTCGCGAAGAAGATGCGTATCACCTGCGTCCGCGTTACGCAGGCAGAACATGCCGAACTGACCGGCGGCGTCACGCTGAAATCCCTGCAGGCCACGGCGGAGGCGATGGGATGCCACTTCGTCCAGGCACATTACAACGAGGGCGAGCTCGATCAGTTGGAACAGGCCAGCATCGAATCCCGCCCACATTGGCGTGGCCGTCAGCGGACGGACGTTTTGACTGATGATTTTGCGATTCCCTTGCACAAGCACCTGTTCGTCCTAAACCAATAGGCAATAGCGACAAAACGAACGTTGAATGGAGAGCTGGCGCTCGCGGCATTACTCATTTGCCAATACGAAAGATCCTTTGACATCGCCGCCTCTTACTTCGCGAGGACCATATGCTCCAAACTCATCAGCCTGACCAGTCTGTGTTCCGATGCATCCTGCCCGATGACATCAACTGGCAATCTTTTTCGGCGTTTCCGTCTTCTATGCGCCTCGCTGTCGTTGTCGGTCACCCTGCTGAACCTGGTCCTTATGTGATCAGGGTTAAGGCGCCTGGAGGTGTGAAGGTGATGCCGCACACGCACCCCGAAGACCGCATCTATACGGTTATCTCAGGCGTTTTCTATATCGGCCGCGGTGAAGAGTTCGACGGTGACAAGT
>NZ_JBAUSA010000833.1:0-3660 GCF_049581465.1 Caballeronia sp.
CTGCTGATGATTGGGACCACCCGCTTACAAGAGGCAGGCTTAGTGTGATCCGTTACCGCGTAAGAAGCATCCTTCGGCACCAACTGTAATTGCGGTTAATTCGTACGATTCCCCTGAGTATTTTTGCCGGCATGTCTTGCCGCGTGAGAGGGTTTTTGATCATTTTTTGGGAGATGGAACGTCGCTGGAAATACTTGAAACATTTGCCTGCCCGGCCAGTTGCACACCTGTCGCTCGAATCTCGCAAGCCTTAAGTACGGAGGGCCGTCAATCCGGTTCGCGCGATATCACACATTTTCCTTCAACTCGGACTCACATTGATGAGCGCCGGGGCTTGCTGCGGCTTCAAACCGCGAAAAGGAGTTTATCGTGATTAAACAAACACCCGAAGCGAAAGCGTCGGATAGCGCTCCGCCGGTAGTTTTCGTTGTAGACGACGATGCGTCGATCAGCGAGGCGATTGCGCGCGTGCTCGAATCTGTCGGCGTGACCGCCCGGTTATTTCCGCACGCTACTGACTTCCTGGATCAACTGCAGCGGATCAAGCCCGACGCATGCAATCGTCCAAACTGTCTGATACTCGATATCCGGATGCCGCGAATGGGCGGACTTGAACTTCAGGAGCGGCTTGTGGAATCGAACATGAACATCCCGATCATTTTTATCTCGGCGTACGGCGATGTCACGATGACTGCGCATGCAATGAAGGCGGGCGCTCACGACTTTTTGTCGAAGCCGTTTCGAAGTCAGGAGCTGCTCGATGCGGTCGAATCCGCGCTGACTTATGACCGTTTGCATCGGAAGACCGACGCCTTTCAACGAGAATTGAACGAGCGCTATTCCACGTTGACCGTTCGCGAACAAGCGATACTCAGGCTCATTGCGCGCGGGTTGATGAACAAGCAGATCGCCTGGGAGTTGGGGCTGAGCGAGATAACCGTGAAGGTCAATCGTGCGCAGCTGATGCGAAAGATGGAAGCACGATCAGTTGCCGATCTCATCAAGATGGAAGACCGACTGAGTCTGCCGAAGTCGATTGCCTGAAATGGCGCGTCATCGGGTTTTTATCTTGATCGACGCCGGTTCAGCCGGGCATCGAGCGGTATCTCACGCGGCGGCATCCGCACCCATCCGCACGCATTCAAGATATCGCTCGAGTCGACCGTCGAAGAGGCGGGAACCATGACAAGATCGCCTTTATGACGGAGTACTGTGTAGTGGTCGACACATCATTCCTTTTCCGAGCGCTACGTCTTCTATGAACATTGATCGCAACGATGCTCCGGCACTGACCAGTTTTATCCGTAACATCATCGACGAAGACAATCGCGCCGGCAAATGGTCGCAGCGGGTCGAGACGCGTTTTCCGCCCGAGCCGAACGGCTACCTGCACATTGGCCATGCGAAGAGCATCTGCCTGAATTTTGGCATCGCGCGTGATTACGGCGGTGTGTGTCACCTGCGTCTAGACGATACCAATCCGGAAAAGGAGAGCGTTGAGTACGTCGAGTCGATCATCGACGGCGTCAAATGGCTCGGCTTCGACTGGACCAAAGACGGCCGCGAGTATCTCTTCTACGCGAGCGATTACTACGACAAGCTCTACGAATTCGCCGAACTGCTGATCGAGCGCGGTCAGGCTTATGTTGATAGCCAGACTGCCGATGAGATGCGCCTCACGCGGGGCTCGGCCCAGGAAGCGGGAAAGAAGTCGCCGTTTCGCGATCGCTCTCCCGAAGCGAATCTCGACCTGTTTCGCCGCATGAAGGCGGGCGAATTCAAGGAAGGCGAGCACGTGCTGCGCGCGAAGATTGACATGGCGTCGCCCAACTTCAACCTGCGCGATCCGGTGATCTACCGGATTCGGTTTGCGCATCACTACCGGACCGGCGACACATGGTGTGTTTATCCTATGTATGACTATTCGCACTGCATCTCGGATGCACTGGAAAACATCACGCATTCACTCGCCACCCTGGAATTCGAGGATCATCGCCCGCTGTACGACTGGTTCCTGAATCAACTCACCGAGGACGGCAAGTTCACCCGACCGTTGCCGCGGCAAATCGAGTTTTCGCGCCTGAATCTGACTTACACCATCACCAGCAAGCGCAAGCTGCTGCAACTGGTGAACGAAAATCACGTGGAAGGCTGGGACGACCCGCGCATGCCGACTATTGTGGGCGTGCGGCGTCGCGGCTTCACGCCGGAAAGCATCCGCCTCATGTGCGACCGCGTGGCCGTGACGAAAGTGGATTCGTGGATCGACATGAGCGTGCTGGAAGGCGCACTGCGTGACGATCTCGACGAAAAAGCGCCACGCGCGATTGCGGTGCTGGACCCGTTGAAGCTGATTGTCGACAACTATCCGGAGGGCACGAGCGAAACCTGCAGCGCGCCGGTTCATCCGCATTATCCCGAGCGCGGCGCGCGCGAGTTTCCGTTTTCACGGGAACTGTGGATCGAGCGCGAGGACTTCCAGGAAGTCCCGAAGAAAGGCTATTTCCGCTTGTTCCCGGGCAACAAGGTTCGGCTCAAGTACGGCTTCGTCGTGGAATGCACGGGTGCGGACAAGGACGAACAAGGCAACGTGACAGCCGTGCACTGCAATTATTTCCTGGACAGCCGCTCGGGCACGGAAGGCGCGAACGCCTACAAGGTCAAGGGCACGATACATTGGGTGAGCGCGAAGGGCGCGTACGAAGCCGAAGTACGTCTTTACGAACGACTTTTTAAAGAACCGCAGCCGGGAGCCGGCGGCGTGGAATTTCTCAACGATCTGAACCTCGCCTCCAAGCGTGTTGTCAGGGCTTATCTCGAGCCTGCAGCGCGGGCCGCGCTGCGAGAAGACCGCATCCAGTTCGAGCGGCACGGGTACTTTGTGGCCGACCGTATCGACTCGCAACCGGGTGAGCCTGTCTTCAACCGAATCGTGAGCTTGCGCGACAATTGGGGCAAGCGACACTAAGCTTGATCGCTCCATAGCGCTACGACCTTCGGTTGTCCAACGTCCGACAAGCATAAACGCGATCAGTACATGCCTTTAAATCCAAATTCATCACTCGCCAAACTTTTCAATGCACCCGTCCGCCCTGGAAAGGTGATCTGGATCGGAGCAAGGCGTTCACGGCGGAGCGAAATGCAGATCATGCGGGAGGCGCTGCTCGAGACGGGAAGGGGATTGATAGACGATCACTACAGCCGATTCAATGGTGATCGCCAAGTTACGCTCATCCAGTCTGAAAACCTCGCGACCATTGCGAGCCATCTCGGGAAAGATGAAGCTTTACCGCAGGACCTGCGTCGAAACATTGTCACTCAAGGCATCAATCTTCTGGCGCTCAAGGACCGACAGTTCCGCATTGGTCAGGCGATTCTCGAAACCTCGGGGGAGTGCCATCCGTGCTCACGCATGGAGGAGGCGCTGGGTATTGGCGGTTATAACGCGGTGCGAGGTCTGGGCGGCATCATTGCGCGGGTTGTTCAAGGCGGCCTGATTTACATCGGCGATGTTGTCGAGCCTTTGTGAGTGTCGTCGACTTACTCATAAGTCAGTAATTTAGCGGACAGGAATTGGAACGCTGACTCCCGAATGTTGTCAAATCCCGTCATGAAAAGAGACGGCAGGTCGTTGGCCCACAACACGCTTGAAGAGATGCG
>NZ_JBAUSA010000834.1:0-3788 GCF_049581465.1 Caballeronia sp.
CGCACGCTTTTTAGAACTCGTAGCCGACTTGCGCCCGCATTCCAGCGCCGCCGCTTGGCGTGACCGAAACCGCTCCGTTCACCAGCCATTTGCCATTGGGCGTGCGATATGTCGCGCCTACGCCCAACGCGCTGTAGCCCTTGTAGTTACCCACGCCGGCAGCCATGACCACCTTTCCGGGTGCACTCGGCATCAGGTTAGGCATTGCCATGGCAGCCGCCACGCCGCCGAACGCCGCGCGTTGCAACGACCTCATGCTGGCGCCCATGTCGTTGCGCAACTGGGACATCTGGGTCATGTTGACCGCGTCAGTGCCGTTGACGCCCGGAGCCACGTTAGTCACGCGCCGTTCGTTCCCATCCGATCCGACCGAGACCGTGTTGGCCTGGCCGGCGACCGAATTGGCGCCCAGCGCGACGGAATTGTCCCCAGAAGCCTGTGAGTTCACGCCGATCGCCACCGCGTCTGTTCCTGTTGCCACTGGCTTCGAACCACTCGCCGCCGATGAATGCACAGCCACAAAATCCAGCCCAGCCGCCTGATAGCCTGCTACCACGCTTTCGGTCGCGGTGACGCGTTCGTTGGTGGCGTTCAGTTGCGCACCGTTGATGGCGTCGGTGCTGGTTGCCGAAACCTCAGAGGCGCTCACGTTCGTCACTTGCACGGGACCGGTCGGAGCGCTTGGGTCGCCGAGCGTTACTTTGTCGCGCGCGTCCGTATCATAGGCAACGGTGTTTGAACCATTTGTACCGTTCGGGCCGCTCGACTGCGCGGCCAGGAGACTCGCGATGTCAGTGCTGTTTTGCGTCACGCGTCCATCGAGATTTCCCAGCGCCGTGCCAACATCGCGAATCGGCGCGCCGGCGATCATGAAGGTGGGCGTGCTCAGGCGGCCGTTGGCGTCGATGCTCGCACCGCCGCCAAGCGCGTCCGCGATGCTGCTCGTGGAATCGAACAACTGCGAACCGTTGACCGCATTTGTACTGCCTTCGAACAGCGGCATCGCCTTGACATTCGAGATAACCGTGCCGTCTGTGCCGCGAAGCACGATGCTGTCTGCCGTCGTATCGGTGTAAGCCACGAACGAGCTCGTGATTCTGCCGTCCGGATCGATTGAGAAACCCGCAGCGTGCAACTGCGCGACGTTGACTGCGTCCGTTTCCTCCGTACCAGCCTTGACGTTGACGATCTGGCGTTCGGCGTTTGGCTTGCCGAAGGAAACGGTGTTTTCACGGTCGGCTATGGAATTCGAGCCTATCGCCGTACTTTTGGAAGCCGAAGCTTTGGCGGAAGTGCCAATGGCTGTAGCTAATTGTCCTGAAGCTGTAGCGCTTGCACCAATAGAGATCGCAGCCGCGCCACTCGCAGAAGCCCGGTTACCCAGTGCGATTGCGCTATTGCCGTCTGACGTGGCCAAGTAGCCGATGGCTAGCCCGTTTCCCGACGCGTTAGCCTGGAAGCCAAGCGCAACACCTGACGCCATTGATGTTGCCAGCGATCCGACTGCGACCGCCAATTCGCCCGCGGAGCTTCCCACGCCAACTGCCACGCCTAGGGTACCTGCCGTAGCTGAGTCAGACTGTGTGCGACCAATAGCTGATATATAGCCTGCACTCGCCCCCCCCCCAAACGCGGTCGGTGTAGCCGTCGCCTGCAGAAGGCCGAGATTCTGAGTCGCGCCGAGTAGTCGCGAGCCAGTCGCCGCGGGCGTGTTGCCTGCAGACGTAGCGCTCACCGTTTCCGGAACGTCTGCATCGGCTAGCGTAATGCCCTGTTTCACTTGGCGGTCATTCTCTTCGCTTTCTGACATTTCCCCGCTCGACTCCGATGTCGACGCTGCCGCACCGCTACCAGCACCTGCGCCGCCATTTTGCGGTGAAGCGCTATCGCCCGTTGAAGGCCCATTTTCAGGCCGGTATTCAGATGACACTGTCGTTGGCATGGTAAATGCCGCCGCCGGTGTTGACATGGACATTGCAGCGCTGAGCGCGAATGAGGCCGACGCGAGGCGCGCGGCTTTGCGCTGAAACGACTCCGTACCGGGACACCCGTCTTCGTGAGCGCCGTCCCGATCTTCAGTCAATCCATTGCGTCTTACTTTAAATTTGTTTCTCATAATTGATATACATTCCTAATAAATCACATGGCTTTTAGTCCGAATGCCGATTCACTGGTTTACGGATTCAGCGTTTTTCGCCGTGCTAACGCGCGTTTCCGCAGAAGGAGCAACGGCGTAAGCTCCGGCTAGAGCGCGATATCCAAAATCGAACGGTGGCGGGACGGCGAACGAAACCGCGAACAAATAAGGTGCTTCATTTGCGGGGGTTTGCGTCAACACCTACTGTATTAGGACTTTATGAGATTATTGATCGGCTCAATCCTAGAACCGCAGACGTGGGGTGAAACAGTCTGTTTGCATCGGAGCACGTGGCGTCGCGAAGCAGAAGGTGAAGGTGAAGGTGAAAGCAAAGCCATTGGTTCAATCGATGCGTGATTGCGCGGTTTGGAGAGTCATCTCATTACGGCGAAAATGCG
The DNA here is from genome assembly GCF_049581465.1 of Caballeronia sp. GTDB lineage: Bacteria > Pseudomonadota > Gammaproteobacteria > Burkholderiales > Burkholderiaceae > Caballeronia. Next base: position 2,536 of record NZ_JBAUSA010000834.1, read on the forward strand.
GTTGCATGATTGGACTTTTGGTCGCACCCGGGAGTGTAAGACGTTTCGCACTTTTACTGCCGCGTGCAATACGTTTGGCGCGGACCACCTGGATATATCGCGCCCGCAAAATTAAAAAGGACGATCCAAAATCTGGATCGCCCTTTTCTACTGCCTCAGTGCTTTATAAGCGGATCAAACTCAGAACTCGTAGCCCACCTGCGCGCGTGCGCCGGTATCTCCGTGAGGCGTCACCGACAACGCTCCATTGATCAGCCACGCGCCATCACGTGACCGATACGTTGCGCCGGCGCCCACCGCGCCGTAACCCTTGTAGTTGGCCACACCGACTGCCACGACAGTCTTGCCCGGTTCGCGCGGCGAGAGACTAGGCATGGCCATTGCCGACGCCACGCCGCCAAACGCGCTACGTTGCAACGCCGTCATGTTCTGGCCCACCTCGTTGCGTAACGCATTGACCTGATCCATGTTGGCTGCGTCCGTCCCGTTCTGCCCCGGCGCGACGTTCGTCACACGGCGCTCGTTGCCCACCGAACCGACCGATGCCGTGTTGTCCTCGCTTGCAACCGAATTGGCGCCCAACGCGATCGAGTTGTTGCCTGATGCTTGCGCATTGGCACCGATCGCAACGGCGTCGGTACCGGTTGCGGTAGGCGTAGGCGATGTCGCGACCGACGAGTTGATTGCGATGTAAGGACTTCCCGTACCGGCAATGTTGTTGACGGTGTTCTCGAACGTGTCGACACGCGCATTCGTGGCGTTCAATTGCGCACCGTTGACGGCGTCCGTGCTGGTGTCCGAGAGCTCGCCCGCCTTTACGTTGGTCAATTGGACAGCATTTGCATCGGTACCATCAGCCGCAGCGGTACCGCCGAGCGTCACCTTGTTGTGCGAATCCGAATCGTAGGTGACCGCATTCTTGGTCGCATTGCCAATGTTCGTAATGTCAGTCGTGTTCTGCGCCGTACGTGCGTCGAGGTTGCTGATCGCCGTGCCAACGTCATGCACATCGGTGCCGCCGACCGTGTACGTCGGCGCGGTGATGCCTCCGTTCTCGTCGACACCCGCGCCGCCGCCCAACGCTGCCGCTGTCGATGCTGCCGTGTTGTATAGCTGCGAGCCATTCACCGCTTCGCCGCTGGTCGCCGAGACGGTGCCTGCGGCGACACCCGAAATCTTGCGGGCTCCCGCCGTGCCGGACACGTTGATTTCGCTGCCGTTCGTGTTGTCGCCGATGGAAATCACGCCCGTGG
>NZ_JBAUSA010000835.1:0-3758 GCF_049581465.1 Caballeronia sp.
AATAACCGATGGCCAAATCGATTTCACCGCTTTCCAGCGCGCGCTCGACCTGATCGTGTTTCAGCGATACGGAGCGCAGATTTGCCCGTGGCGCGACACTGGCGAGCGTCTGCAACAGGCGCGGCAAGAACACGATTTCACCCACATCCGACAGCGCGATCGAGAATGTGCCGGCGGCGTTGGCGGGATCGAAATGCGGCGTGTCGAGCAACCCGCGTTCAATACGATTCAACGCCTCGCGCGCAGCGGGCACGAGCGCGAGCGCGCGCGGCGTCGGGTCCATGCCACGCGACGTGCGCACGAATAACGGGTCGTTGAAATGAGCGCGAAGGCGCCCGAGCGCGGTGCTCACGCGCGGCTGGCTCACGCCCAGCCGTTCGGCCGCGCGGCTTACGTTGCGCGTTTCCTCGATTGCGACGAGGTACGGAATCAGGTTCAGGTCGAGGTCGTCGGGTTTGATGGCCATGATGATTCAGCCACGTCTCGCGACCATCTCCGACACCCTCTGCGCGGCGTCGAGCAACGGTTCCAGGAACGCCTTCACCATTTGCTTGGCGCTCTTGCGCTGCGCGTTGCCGCTGATGTTCAACGCGGCAATCACGCGACCCTGGCGATCGCGGATCGGTGCGGACATCGAGATCAGCCCTTCCTCCAGTTCCTGGTCGACGATCGCCCAGCCCTGTTTCCGCACGAGGGCGAGCGCGCTCTTGAGCGCGGCTTTATCGACGATGGTACGCGGCGTGCGTGCTTCCAAAGGATGTGCATCAAGGACCGCGTCGAGCTTGTCGTCGTCCAGCGCGGCGAGCAGTACGCGCCCCATCGACGTGCAAAAGGCCGGCAGGCGGCTGCCGATCGACAGGTTGATCGTCATGATCTTGTGCGTTGGCACGCGCAGCACGTACACGATCTCCGAGCCGTTCAGCACTGCGGCGGAGCAGCTTTCATGGACACGTTCCACCAGTTCTTCCATGACCGGTTCAGCGAGATTCCAGAACGGCATCGAAGTAAGGTAGGCAAAGCCGAGGTCGAGTATCTTGGCAGTGAGCGTGAAGTAACGGCCGTCTGCATCGACATAACCGAGCGCCTGCAACGTGAGCAAGATGCGGCGTGCCCCGGCGCGCGTCAGGCCCGATGCGGCCGCGACTTCCGACAAGGTCTGGGCCGGGCGAGTGGCGTCGAAGGAACGGATCACCGACAAACCCCGCGCGAACGACTGCACGTAGGCATCGCCGGGGCGTGACGTCACTTCTGTAGATTCGCTTTCCATGATGTCCGGGGTCATCACAAGTCACTCCAAAGAAAGCCTAATAGGTATAAACCCGAGTTTCGTCAAGAGTTTCATTGACACCGCAACGAATGCACGAATAAGATGCGGTTGTTCGCTAAACGAATCGATGTTCGCACAGCGAACTCACAAAAGCAAGCACCGGACATCGAGACAAACGAAGGAAGGACGGCATGATCAACAAGATTTTTGACTCGCTCAGCGCGGCCGTGGCGGATATGCAGGATGGCGCGACCGTGATGATCGGCGGCTTTGGCACGGCGGGCATGCCGTCCGAACTTATCGACGCGCTGATCGAGCAGGGCGCGCGCAATCTCACTATCGTCAACAACAACGCCGGCAACGGCGAAACAGGCCTGGCAGCGCTGTTGAAGGCGAAGCGCGTGCGCAAGGTCATCTGCTCCTTTCCGCGACAAAGCGATTCGCAAGTGTTCGACGGGCTTTATCGCGCGGGCGAGCTTGAACTCGAACTGGTGCCGCAGGGCAATCTGGCGGAGCGCATTCGCGCGGCGGGCGCAGGGATTGGCGGGTTCTTTACGGCGACCGGATACGGGACGAAACTGGCGGAAGGCAAGGAGACGCGGTTTATAGATGGCCGGCACTACGTGCTCGAATCTCCGCTGCACGCGGATTTCGCGCTGATCAAGGCGTACAAGGGCGATCGGTGGGGCAATCTCGTATACCGGAAGACGGCGCGCAATTTCGGGCCGATCATGGCGAGCGCGGCGAAGATCGCGATTGCCCAGGTGTCGCAAGTCGTGCCGCTCGGTGCGCTCGACCCGGAAAACATCGTGACGCCAGGCATTTTCGTGCAGCGCGTGATCGAAGTGCCACAGGCCGAGCACGCGGCCGAGTTGGCGGCAGGTTCCGCACAAGCCGCGTAAAAACAGGATATCGACATGAAAAAACTGACTCGTGACGAAATGGCCCAACGCGTGGCCCGCGACATTCCCGAAGGCGCCTACGTGAATCTCGGCATCGGCGTGCCGACGCTCGTGGGCAACCACCTCGCGGCGGATCGCGAGATTTTCCTGCACAGCGAAAACGGTCTGCTGGGCATGGGTCCCGCGCCCGCGAAAGGCGCCGAAGACGACGAATTGATCAACGCGGGCAAGCAGCATGTGACCTTGCTGACAGGCGGCGCTTTTTTCCATCACGCGGATTCGTTCGCGATGATGCGCGGCGGCCATCTGGATATCTGCGTGCTTGGCGCGTTCCAGGTCTCGGCGAAGGGCGATCTCGCGAACTGGCACACCGGCGCACCCGATGCGATTCCTGCGGTGGGTGGCGCGATGGATCTGGCGATCGGCGCGAAAAAAGTCTACGTAATGATGGAATTGCTGACCAAACAGGGTGAAAGCAAGCTCGTGGCCGACTGTTCGTATCCTGTGACGGGCGTGAATTGCGTGACGCGCGTGTACACGGATCACGGCGTGTTCGACCTGTCGAAGGAAGGTTTCGTCGTGCGCGAAATCGTCGATGGCCTTTCTCTCGAAGAGCTCCAAAAACTGGCGAACGTTCCGCTCACGTATGTGCCGCTCGAAGCGGCGACGCCGGCCTGATGCCATTGCTTGAATAGATCGAGCTCGAATCCATGGAGTTTGAATCCGCCGAGCTTGAATACATAGAGTCAAGGAGATTTGCATGAAAGACGCTTTCATTTGTGACGCGATCCGTACGCCCATCGGCCGTTACGGCGGCGCGCTGTCCTCCGTGCGTGCCGACGATCTCGGCGCGGTGCCGTTGCGCGCGCTGATGGAGCGCAACAAGGAAGTGGACTGGAGCGCCGTCGAAGACGTGATCTACGGTTGCGCGAACCAGGCTGGCGAGGACAATCGCAACGTCGCGCGCATGTCGACGCTGCTGTCAGGTTTGCCGGAAGGCGTGTCCGGTACGACGATCAACCGGTTGTGCGGTTCGGGCATGGACGCCGTCGGCGTGGCTGCCCGCGCGATCAAGTCGGGCGAAGCGGCGCTGATGATCGCGGGCGGTGTGGAAAGCATGAGCCGCGCACCGTTCGTGCAGGGCAAGGCGACGAGCGCGTTCTCGCGTCAGGCTGAAATCCACGATACGACCATCGGCTGGCGTTTCGTCAATCCGCTGATGAAGAAGATGTACGGCGTCGATTCCATGCCGGAAACGGGCGAGAACGTGGCGACCGATTTCAAGGTGAGCCGCGAAGATCAGGACGCGTTCGCCGTGCGCAGCCAGCAGAAAGCCGCGCGCGCACAGAAGGATGGCACGCTCGCGCAGGAAATCGTGTCGGTGAGCATTCCTCAGAAAAAGGGCGATGCGGTCATCGTCACGCAGGACGAACATCCGCGTGAAACCAGCATGGAAGCGCTCGCGCGGCTGAAAGGCGTGGTGCGCCCGGACGGCACGGTGACGGCAGGCAACGCATCGGGCGTGAACGACGGCGCAGCAGCGCTTCTTCTCGCCGACGAAGACAGTGCCAAGCGTTTCGGCTTGACAC
>NZ_JBAUSA010000836.1:0-2376 GCF_049581465.1 Caballeronia sp.
GATCAGTGCCGGTAATATCAGCGTCACCGCAAAAGACGGCGTAGTAACACTGAATGGCACGGTCACCGACGCGTCCCAGGTGGGCAAGGTCGCGGAAATCGCGAGTGGCGTTCCCGGAGTAACTTCGGTCACCAACAAGTTGACACTGCAAAAGCCATTTGGCGGCATGTAAGCTGCCGCAGTCGGCACAGCAATGCGGCGGGGCCGACAAATGAGTCGGTCCCGCCGCCCTCAACGTGCCGTGGACGCGGCACGATCAACATTCGGATCACGAGATGCTCAAGCCCGCTTCCAAATGCAAGCCGACCACGTATCCGAAGGGGATGGCAAGCTGACCTTCGATCGGCTTTCGTCGGTGTTCATCTCGAGCACGAATCACGAGGCGAACGAGCCGGCGCATCTGACGCCGATAGATCTATCGGTGCCGGTCAATGTGAACTGGCAGACCTATGCGGGTCCGGAATACCGTTACTGCCCAGCGGCCGTGCATGAGTTCGCCAAGAACGACGACGGCAGCGAGCGTCTCGTGATTAATGGGCAGAACTGCGTGCATTGCAAAACCTGCGATATCGAGGACTCGACACAGAACATCGTGTGGGTGAGACCTGAGGGCGGCGGGGTCGTTATTCCGAGTGGTGCACTTGCAGCGACGCCCCAGCGACGCAGTTGCCCGTGCTGCAGCGGAAGAGCCTCAGGATGAGGCCAGAAAATCCGCCGAGTAAGCTGGCCTGGTCCGTGCCCAGGCTGTCGTTCGACCGCGCTCTCAGGCGGACTTTTCAAGGTCGGCTCCACACCCGACAACGGTCAACCTCCGGGCTTCATCGTGCGAATCGCCTTGTCGCGCGCCTGCTGTGCGTCGACGATCAAGCGGTATGCGGCGTAATACTTGAATATGTTGCGTACGTACGTCGTGGTTTCGATACCGATCTTCTCCGCGACTACGATTTCGACATTGTTGAACCACTTGTCCGGATCCAGCCCGCGGGCCACGGCTTCCTTGCGCATCTTTGCGATATTGGCCGCCCCCGCGTTATAGCTCGCGAAGGCAAACAACGTGCGATTGTCATCGTCGAAGTGCGCGTCCGGAAAGTAACGTGTCATCAGCCGATCCATGTATTTCGTGCCCGCATGGATGTTGGGCTCGGTTATACCAATGTTGCCGACTGCCATTTCCTTGCCTGTTCCCGGCATCAACTGCATGACGCCGACCGCGCCAACGTGACTGCGCGCCGACTGGTTCAGCTGCGATTCCTGATAGCCTTGGGCGGCCAGCATCAGAGGGTCGAAGCCATACTGCTTGCCATACGTCTCGAAGAGCGTAAGTGTTTCTTCGAAACGCTTGCGTTCGACCGCACCCGAAGCATCGGTGACCTGCCTGATACGCTTCATGAACTGTGCGAGCCGGTAGTCGATAACACTCTGCTTTTGAACAAATTCGTTATAGAAATCGGTCACGACAGCCTGCAGTTGCGGGCTGTTCTTCCGGATCGCCCAACCCACATAGCCCTCGCTGCGCACCACCAGGTCCTCCCTGACCTTGATGTGAGGCAGAACTTGCGCCCACAGCTTTGCTTTCCAGTCGTCGACCACTACGATGCCGAGCATTCCCGCATTTAGCATTTCGAGCGTGTCCTCATCTTCGAGTACGTCGGGCAGCAGCGTGATCTGCATGACGGGCTTGCCCGCTTTCCTGAACCGGTCGTTCAGTGCCATCAGACTCTCGTAGTAACTCGTCGCCTTGCGTACATACACCTGCTTTCCCGCGAGGTCGTCCAGGGTTGCGATAGCCGGAGCGCGGGGACCGGACACAATCAATTCCCGGACCGGCTTGCGGTCACGCGGCGCAACAAAGTCGACAAGCTTGCGCCGCTCATCGGTCGCCGTCAGGTTGCCCGCCGAAATATCGCCCAGCCCGGTCTGGAGGTTCGACAGAAGTTTGTCCCGGGTCGTTGGAATCAGAAAGACCGTCACCGGGCGTTTGCCGAGCTGGCTGGCATAGCGCTTGTTGACGTACGCTTCGAAGTCGCGCGCGAGTTCAGCGGTCAGACCGCGTTCCCGACCTTTGTCGTTGAAGTACAGCGTACGGCTGAACGGCACAAGAAAGCGGATCGAGCGGCGCCCGAGCATCGCGTCGAAGTCGCCGGTCCACGGTTTGACCGCGAGGTTCAACTGGCGCGCTTTCGCAACCGCAGCCGGGGGCGACGATACTTGTGCCACAGGGGACGCACCCGGTCCCGACGCGGCTCGCACCGACGACGAGAGCACCACAATCCCAACCAGCAAGGCGCCAAGAAAACGAAGTCCCGTCATGACATGTCCTCCCCATCCGAACGACAATCCGGGAAGTCAAAACGCTGTCGTTCAGAACTTAGGGCG
>NZ_JBAUSA010000837.1:0-11652 GCF_049581465.1 Caballeronia sp.
TCGACTAGCGCCGACCGAGGCTGCCGCCTTGGCGGCCGGGCCTCCGTCGGTTCGTCCTCGTGGACGTCAATGCGTCAGACGGTTAGTTGCATATTTTCGGGCAACGCATCACTTCAACCCGAGTCGAACCGTTTAACGCTCGCGCACGTCACTGCGCGAACGTCTAGCCCCACCCCGTCTCTGCACCCAGTCGCGGTCGAGATGCCGGCGCGGCGTTTCACCCTGTCACCCGCCGCTTAGCGTATCCCGGGCAATCCATCCAATAGCTGGACTGTCGCGTAGTCTTGCACGAGCTTTTCAAAACCGCGCACAACATCCGCCTCCATTTCCCGAATCCCCTTTTCCCCGTGCAAATACGATTTGCCCGTGGCATTGAATCGCCGATTGAAATAGTCGCTCACTTCATCAATCTTTTCAGGGTTGGCCGCGTCGGTGTAGAGCACCGTTCGAGGAGACGCGACATCGTAGAACAGGTTGTGTTTCCATTTGGGCACGAACGAGACAGGCTTCGTCTCCGTGATTAAAAACGAGCCGACGAGTTGTAACCGACCCCTTTTCCCCTTCGGCGTCACAAATGTCCAGACCTTGCGTGGCAGGCGTTCCTTGAGTTGTTCAAGCACCGCTCCGTCAGAGCCGAGCGTACCCACACGTCCCTCCTTCACATCAAGCGCGAAGTCCCTCCAGTGATAGAAAATATCCACGTCTCTCCTAGCTGTTAATCAATCCAAAAATGGGCCTCCCGCCAAAATTTCCGACGGAGAATTTCCGACCCATTCTAACGTCCGTGATGGCGCTCGTTTTGCATACCTGCGCGGCAACCATCGGATGCTCTCCTGTGCCCTCACCTATTGTCGTCATCGATGACGCGACGGCCAAGGCGAATCGAGCGTCTTGGCGTTCCTGCGTATCCGCAGCGCTGAGAGCGTCAGAAAGGCTTAGGTTTCGGTCGGATCACTCACCCGTACAGCGGCATCGCACCGGGCTCGGGCAACTCGGAACCCTATCGTAGAAGGCAGAAAGCGCACCTTGCGATGCAGCAACGACCTCCGGTTCGCAACTCCTTCAATGACCGGCTGATTCCCCGCCGCATTTGCGTCTAGCTCTCGCTGCCGGGATCGTTCATGCTCATAGTTGTCACATCGAGGAGCCCGTCATGGACATGAACTGCGACACCCTCCAAGCCCAACTCGCCATGCTATTGCGCGATCAGCCCCGTGGCGTGACCGCGGACCTCACCGATTTCGCCGTAGCGTACTGGGACGGCGACCAGGTCGCTGGTGTGTACCTGCGCGACAACGGTCACCTGGACGAGGCGTTTGAGCTCGATGGAACCGGTTTTCAGCACTGGCACGACGAGATTGCCGCGTGGCTGGCTAATCCGTGTTACACAGCCCGGCCGGAGTTGCTTGAGCGGCGCAAGGAACGGCCGCCGTTCGAGGCTCGCGTGTAATAGCCGGCTCACGATCGAGCAATGGCTTTGCCGGTCATGCGGACGCCCCGCGTCTCATACGGCCGTGCGACGCGCCTCGTACACGACGCCGTGGTGCTTGGGCGCGACGCTATGGCGAAGGAAGGGGTCGAACGGTGGCTGGACCCGCGCGTCGAAGAGGACGCGATTCGCCCGGGTGTTGCAGACCCAATGCTGAACAGCACGCTCGGGCGATGGAGGCTCTTTCGTGCTTGGTCGGCTCGACATTACGCCTGGAGGCTGCACGTCGCGGGCGGCACGACGCACGGTCAGGATTCACGTTGGGACAAGAGCGGCCACCGCGCAAGCGGAACATACTTGGATCGGCCGAGTTGGCTATGCACGAGGACGAACTCTTCTACGGGCCAATCGACAACCTCTACAACCCGATCGGCGACAGAACGGCTGTCGTAAAGCAGGGTCACGTGCGGCGTGTAGTCCGTATTCCACTGACTCCCTAGTCCGACCACCTCCAATGCCTTGCCAAGATCCCGATGAAGCCGATTAAGCGCGGCGACACCGTCGCTTCCAAGCATTACCAATGGCAAGCTGCGCCGCTTGCCGGAGAAAGTTTTCGCACGGTCGAACACTACATTGAACCGCGGCAGTGCGACGGCGGCGGCCGCTTCACTCGCTCTCGCGACGATCTCCGGCGGCAAACCGGCGTAGTCACCGAGGAAAAACAAGGTGACGTGCAGGCGGCTCGTTGGCAGCAGCTTGCCTTGCAGGCCGTGTTCGACGCGCAGCCGATCCGCCACTTGCGCAATGCGTGCACAGGCGTGCTGGTTCGGAAAGATCGCGAAGAACAGGCGGTCTGCGACAGGTTCATGACGTCTGGACATCGCTGGGAAACCTCATGCCTTGGGGCGAGATCTGTGGCCCGGGGTAATAACGGTGCAAGCTCTATGCTACATGCGGGCGCAGGCGAAGTCGCTCGCCCTGCCGCGCATCGGTGGGCGTTAATGATGGCTTCGAGCGTTTTCCTTCGATCCCTGCGATGGCACCCGGCATCGACTCCATCGTAGCTACTGGCACTAGTCGTGGTTCTGTCGAGATAAGGCGACGGATGCGAATGAAATCTATGTGATCAGGATTACTGATATTAATATTGAGCGGAACTGCTGCACGGTAAATAGCGCAAGCTTGGCTGAGTTTCATCTCTGCTTTGGTGATCATATGCATGTCTACGGTCGCCTCACGGTTGCGAACGAATTTCGCTCGCTGTGGCACCGAAGGAGCGCAGAGGGTTGAGATCGATCAGCGACCCGGATCAGGATGGATCTTCGAATCGGTCATTCGTGCTTCATTCTCCAGACCTGTGCTCCACTTGCGCCGACGCGCAGTAATTGGACTCTCTATCAGGCTGTTGCACCGAAAGCACCAAAATAAGTTGCGCAGGATGTAGATAAGGGTTTATACTTATTTCGTCTCCTCCATGTCTCCACTGATATGGATTATGCCCGCCATCATGAGCGGGCTTTTTTTCGTCTATAGTCGGCTGCGTGGTTCCGGCACGACTGCCCTGCCAACCAGGTCGCAATTTTTTCCTGCGTAGCTTGGCATTGGGATTCGGAAAACTTGCTGCGTCACAGGCTGAACTGCTCAGACCTGCAGGCGTTATGCCTTTTGCTATATTTCGGTTTTCCAAACTTCCTTCGACTTATGCGCGTCGGCCGCCCCGTCCCACTTGCGCCGCAGCCTGTCTGCGAATACTGCGGTGCCAACGCCAAATTGACGCGGTTCGGCGATGAGCCGTACCCTTACCGCGATGATCACGGCCCGCTTTGGGTGTGCACGCCGTGCCAGGCATGGATTGGCGTTTTTGCGCGTAGCGCCCGCAACGTTCCGCTCGGACGACTCGCCAACGCAGAACTGCGCGAGTGGAAGGGCAAGCTTCATTCAGCGCTCGAGCCAATGGCCGAGGGGAAGGTGCGGCGTGATGGCGGCAAGATATTTGCCGCCCGGGCCAAGGGATACAAATGGCTCGCGGGCCTTCTGAGCATCGACGAACAAAAATGCTCCATCCACTTGCTCGATGTCGACCAGTGTAAGGCCGCGGTAGCGATCATCGCGCGCTTCGAGCTTGAACGCCGTTCGGGGCATGGTTCGGACAGCGCTACGTAGATTCACGGCGCCTGTCGCGAGGGGGATAGACCTGCGACATGAGCGCTGGTCACGGTCTATGTCAGAGGCTTGGCTAGCATCGCATGTTATTGCGGCCCAGTGTCGCAATCACCGCGGCGTCAACAGCGTGTCCAGTTGCGTGTGGCCGATAGGTTCCCCGCGGGAGGCGCGCGGAGAGTGATCGTTTTAGCGGCCAAGGGGTTTGGGTTTGATCGCACTTTATTTTTATAAAATCGCGAAGCGAGCTTAAGAAGTTCTTGAAACCTTCTTAAAACCTTCTAGCACGCTTCGTCGACCCGATATTGTTCTATAAAATCAAGGAGATGGCGGAAGCGTCGGTGAGCATTTGACTCATCTGGGTGTCCATTTGACTGGCCGCAGTGATCAATTGACTGGATCAGGTGACCATCGGACTGAATGTGGTGAGCATTTGACTGAGGCCTGTGTGGATAACGATGGGAATCGTTCGATAGGGTGTGACTGCGCGTCGATTTGTGTGAATCGCGGCAGGTTTGCAGGAAAGTGGGCTGTTCGGGAGGCCAAGTTGGGTGGTCGGTGAGTATTTGACTTGATTATCAGGCAGCAACGGGGGATTTGTAGCGATCATTAAAGTCAAATACGCACCAAGGCTTTTGGCCGGTGGTGAGTATTTGACTCGGATTTTGGGTTGTGCGCGGCGGGAAACTGGCTGGCTTAATCGGTAGCCGCGACGCTGGGGCCTTCAGCGGTGATCATTTGACTGCGAACGACCTTGACCTTATCGGTATCGTCGATCTGCCACGAAGATAGAAATCCCACTTCGGCGAGACGTACGAGGGCCGCCTTGATAGCGCGACGAAAGAACTTGATCTCGGCCATTCGCGATCCGCAAAGTTTGTGGATCGTTTCGACTTTCATTGGATACGGGTTTTGGTTCGTGGAATAGAACGCGTGAAGCCATTTCTCCAGCGGCGACAATTGGGCGCGGATCTTCCAGTCGATGCGAGTGTAGTCACCCGGCTTGAGCTGAGCCGCGACCTCCGTATTGATCTGGACCTTCCAGAACGTGACTTCGTCGAAGCTGCCTTCCTGTGCCCCGGCGTATTTCAGGAGGAGCGGGCCGCCATACACGACCGGTACGCTCGTTTTAGTGCGCGCACGCGTCACCTCAAGGGCACACGCGGTCAGACGCCGTATTGTTTCCCTCAATTCCAGGAGACTGCGCGAATTCTGCGTCCATCCGAGCAGTTTGATGAGCGCGCGCGCGTCGAATTCCACCCATTCCTGGCGACTATCAACGGTAATGCCGCGTGATAGATGGAGAATTTGGAGGTAGACGTCATAGTCGCGCTGCCGCAGTTCTTCGCCCGTATACGTAATCCGGATGTGCTCGAGTGCATAGATGGGCTTGGCCTTCAAGTCCATGCGTGCGTCTCTCTGGCCGCATGTGAAAAGCGCGGAACGGACGAGGTCGTGAAGAACCGGGCGATGCTCTTCTGACCACAATGGAATCTGCACTCGCGTAGGGGCGCGAGGTGTTTCTGTCGGCGCCGTTTTGCGATGGGCCATCGACTTTTCCAGCCGCGCGACGATATCCAGCGCCGTTTCCCTCGGCGCGATCGCTGCGTCGCCTCGAGTTTCTCCGAAAAACTCTGGCGAGATAAGGCTGGACGTCTTCTTTAAACTCATTTGGCTTTGATAGGTGCTCGTGATCGAGTATTCTAGTGTCGATTACTTTTTAAAGCCACAACAACAATTTTTGATCGGATTGATTAATGATAGATCCTCTACGCAATGGCTACACAATCAGCGACATTGAGGACCAAGCGAACCGGGTTGCGGACGTTGTCGAGCGAGTCCGAAATAGTATCTTTTCGCCTGACTACCTCAAAAAAGCACCGACCTTTTCGGTGACTCAACTCGCTGCGCTGTGCCGGATCGATCGCAGTGCGCTGATGAGGCGGGTCGCTAAAGGCGATCTTCCTGCAGGAAAGGAAATTAACAAAGCCAAGCGAGATTTTACGCTTGCCGAGGCACGGTTATGGGCTCGCGCATATGGACGGTCTTATATGCGCAAGCCCGGTGACCGTGCGGTGGTCGTGACAACGGGCAACAGCAAAGGCGGCGTCAGTAAAACCACGACGACGATGTGCATGGCGCAGGGTTTGTCGCTATTGGGTTATCGGGTGCTGTGTATCGATCTCGACCCGCAGGGATCGCTCACGAGTCTTTGCGGATATCTTCCCGACACGCAAGTACAGGAGGAGGATACGGTTCTTCCGCTTTGCGCAGGCGATCAGACTTCGCTTCGTTACGCGATCAAACCAACGTACTGGGACGGATTGGACGTTGTGGGTTGCAGCCCAGTAGCGTTTGCCGCGGAGTTTCACATCCCGAGCCGGCAATCAAAGCGCGAACCTGGATTTCGTTTCTACGATGTGCTCAACAAAGGATTGGAAGATCTCCGTGCGGAATACGACGTGGTTCTTATCGATACCTCCCCTACCCTCTCGTATTTGTCGCTGAACGCATTTTTCGCCGCAGACGGATTGATCATGCCTATTCCTCCCCGTGGAATGGACTTCGCGAGCTCAAGTCAGTTCTGGACATTATTCTCGGGATTGGCGACATCGATTGCGGAACAAGCCGGCGGCGAAAAGGTTTGGAAATTTATAAATGTGTTGCTGTGCATGACCGAGGGCCAGGGTAACGTGAATGAAAGTGTCGTGCGGGAATGGGTCAAGGTCGCATACGGGGACAAGCTGATGACTGGCGAGATTCCAAAGACGGTTGTATCGAGTTCATCTGGGACCAAATTCTCGACGGTCTACGACATCACAAAATATACGGGCAGCGCGAAAACATATCAAACGGCGCGCGTTGCTTACGACGCGGCAATCGATCAGGTCGAGGCGCAGATTCGCCGCGTCTGGGCAACGGACTAACGGAGATTGAAGGATGACGAGCAAGAAAGAAGAGGCGCTTCGATTGGCCGCTGCGGCACTTGATCCTGAGATGTTGCCGCGGTTTGAACGCAGGGCGCCGCGTGTTGCAATGAATGCTGTCACGGACTTTACGGGCGAGCTCGGCAAGGTCGAGAAGGATCTGGCTGATACGCAGCAAAAGCTCGCATTGTATGAAGGTTCACTTCCAACCCGTAAGCTTCGGCCGGAATTGGTCAAACCGTCCAGGTTCGCGAACCGTACGGAAAGTTCGTTCGCTGGGGCTTCGTTCGAGGCGTTCAAACAGGAAATCGCAAGTGCCGGTGTGAATGTCCAGCCGATCAAAGTTCGGTCGTTGAGCGACGGCACGTTTGAGATTGTGTTTGGCCATCGACGTCATCGTGCATGTCTTGATCTTGGACTTGAGGTGCTGGCGCTTATCCAGGAAGGAATGTCGGATAAGGCGTTGTTTGAGGAAATGAGCCGTGAGAACGAACAACGGAAAGATCTATCAGCCTACGAACTGGCGCTCCATTACAAGCGAGGGATAGACCTTAAGCTTTACAAGAACTGGTCTGAGATCGCCGCTGTGCTGGGAAAAACCAAGGGCCTGGTGAGTCGGTATAGCGCGCTCGCAGAACTGCCGAAAGCGGTGGTTGATGCATTTGGCTCGCCCAATGACATTCAGCCGAAATGGGCTGAGCGGCTTCGGAAGGTGATCGAGGCGGACGCGGGGGCGGTGTTGCAGGCGGCAAGTAGTGTGAAGGGGAAGGGGATGTCGGCGCGGTCGGTATTCAACGCCCTTGTTAATGAGCGCGCGGATGAGTTCACCCGGGTGAACTATTCGGCCGGTGTATGGACCGAGTCGGCACAGCGGGTTTCGATTGAGATTGATAAGACACTCTTACCGGCCGAAGCTTTGGAAGCACTTCGCGATTTCGTGTCGTCGTTGTTGAAGACAAGTTCACCCGGGTGAACTCTGGTCTTGTCGTTGCGTTGGTCTTCCTAAGTCCGATCTTGAAGGTGGAGCGCGTAGGCGGAAACGACGCGACCCCACCGACAAATGCTGATTGCTCCCACTCCCACTCCCGGCACTTGCGCGTCCTGCGCTCCGCACCCAAAGCCGATAAAACATTCGGCGTTTGTCCGGCAACGCGTAGCAGGTGAGGGCGCCCGACGCTGGCGATGATGGAATCATCACTGCGATCAAGCGCGGCTACTGCCAGATGCAGCAGGAGTTCGTAGCGCCCGAACTGGTTTCTCGCGATTTGATCGTCGCGCCGGCGAGGACTACGCGGCGCCTGATGTGCGTAGAGGACGAGAGACGCAAATTTAAACCCAGCTACAGCCCTCTATAAATCCTTGCTCGCGGACAATGACAGCATCTAAACCCCTGAACTGACCGAGCGGTCAGCCAGCGCAAGAATCAAACGGACTCAATCAGTGTTGCCGAGCTTCTGCACGGCGTCGTGCGGCCGTTTCGATGGACTTCGCGAACGCGGCTGCAAGATGCGGCTGATTCCATGCTTGCGTGCGAACTCGATTAAAGGGCGATGTCATTTAGGGAAAAATTCTGACCGCCACTGTGCGGCCCCGATCGCAACGCGTGAGGCGAGTGGCAGCCCGTCCGTGTCGCGGATGCGCGGATTGATGCGACAGGCCGGGTGCATGAGGCGACGCCGATAACCCGGAATGGAAACGATTTCCAAGGCGTCGCCGTAATGTCCATCGGCTCCCGGCTCCCGGCTCCCGGCTGACGGCGGGTACCTACGGCGAGCCGGATCGATTTCATGCGGAGAAGGGGGCCTTGCTTCGACAGGTTGCCCGACTGCGCCATCCACACGCAAACAAGCGCTGTCCGCGCTCCAAAACATCGATAGCACCGACGTGGTCGTCGTAGGCCGTACGGACGCAAAGTAGGCACGCGAAAAATGCCCGCGTCTCGCGGTTTTCCCTAGCTATATGGCCGCAGCGCGGGCGCGTCTGGCTTGTATAGGCCACAGAAACCGCGACCGTGAAGTCACCTCGCCATGTCGTTTTGGATTCGAACTGGCGCCGGAATTCGAACCAGCCCTGATCCAGAATGGCCTTGTTAAGGCGCAACTTCTGAACCACCTTCTTACCCGGCACTTCGACGATACCCGATGACGATTTCGACCTGCCGTCGACCTGCAGATCTTCGATACATACGAGCGCGTGCCTTTTAATGATCGTTGCAGAAATTTTATGAAGAAAGTCATGCGAGCGTTCGCGATGCCGGGGTGAATCTTTTGGACACACGCTTTTGCCCACTTCCAGTTGTCGCTGAATCTGGTTTTTCGCGACATGCGACGCTGATATTTTGCGATACGTACGGCGCGCCTCTTCAGCGCATTGATCGGGGCAACATGCGAGATGCGCCAAAGCATACAATTTGCTTACACTTAATAAAGCGCAATGTCTCACGCTGGATTTGCCCGATCCGATCGAGGCGATCCGTTTTGAATGGACCAGACAGGGCTCAGGACTCACTGCCAGTGATACGCAGCAGTACCTCAAGCACCTGAACACGGTACGAGGTGCTCAATCGCCAAGCGGGGATTGAGTCCCGCCATGATCCGACGGTTGAATCAGGGACTGCAGATTCCGTCGAAAGTGCTGATCGCGCGAGCTTCACGGGAGGATTTTGTGCCGATTTGACCTGGAAATTGGCGGCAAGAGCGGTTGTCGTGTCCCGAACATCGGCTCATCATATGTATCCGCGGCGCACTCGCGCTCGGCAACCGCCGTTCGTCCGGCAAACTCAGTACAGGAAAAAATGATGGCAACTGGCACAGTCAAGTGGTTCAACGATGCGAAGGGCTTTGGTTTCATTACGCCGGACGAGGGCGGTGACGATCTGTTCGCGCATTTCTCGGAAATCCGATCAGAGGGATTCAAGAGCCTCGCGGAAGGGCAGAAGGTGACCTACGAGGCGAAGATGGGGCCCAAGGGCAAACAGGCGTCGAACATTCAACCGGCATAAAGCGGCAGTAACGGCGGTCCTGGAGGATCGCCGTACCAAACGTCATGCATCAAATCAAAGCTTCGATGAGTTTTTAACGCTTCGCACACCAGGCAGTCACGGACTGACACGCGTGGAACATCGATAAGCAGTTGTTCATGCCAACAACTTCTTTCAAATCATAGCGTTATGATTGTTTCATTAGATTGTTTCACGCCTAATCCCTGCGCCGGTTGAGACAGCAGCGGCGCAAAACGGCAAAAATCCTCAAATCACGGTTAACAACGTCATGCGCTTAAGAAGCGTATCGAACGTTACGTATTTCATTGAATATCGTACAACGACGTTGTCGGTGATCGTACTCGTACTCACACTCGGCCATTTTCGCGCTCGCGGAACAATGCCAGGACTCGCTTCGGGCGGCCGGTCATCAACCAACTGACTGGGGACGCGTTGAAACGCTCCGTCGCCTCGTGGAATTTTGCGATTCGCATGGCGGCAGTGGGCGGCGCTCAACGCAGCGAATCGGTCCCTATCTTTTCCTCGATCCGCGTCCGGGCAGAACAACGGCGCCTGCCAGATGACGCGGCCCATTGCTGTGCAGACGACGATACATCTCGAATGCGCCCATGCATCTAAACGGTCGCACGCCAAGACAAGCGTCGAGATTCGCAACGCCGTGCTTCCAAATACCCCCTCGGACGATGACGCTCGCGGACTGCCTTGCATTGAAGGGGCCGCGCGGGTCGCACGTATTATTTATGCGTCCGGCACCCTCACGGTTCGTTGAACTGTTCAAGCAGACCGGGAGCGGCCCCTATTCGCTGGTTGCACCGATTCATGATGGGTGTCGGACGCATAAGTACGGCGGCCTCACCCAGGTCGCCGGCTTGGCGCGCGCGTTAGCCGATGAAGGCATCGCCGTGTGGAACATCGAATATCGGGGTATGGGTGACAGTGGTTGGAAGCTTACTTTGATATACGTCATCGGTTGATACATCTGCCGTGTTTTTTGATTCGTCTGGGACCACAATGTCATGAGGACCGTTTCCCGGGAGCGACAGGGTCTCGCCATTTACGCCTCGCGTCCCGGATCTGCGAGGCGGAAGGGGGCGGCAAGCCTATCGGCGAATTGAAGGCCACAAGCCCGACATTGCGCGGGCTTGTACGAGGGCTTCGAACTACTCGGGTTCGTTGCGAGGCCTGCGCTTAATCCATTCGTTATGCTAATGGAATAGTCAGCGTCGCCACGTATCGCGATGCACGGGGCTGCCTTCCGCCATCTGAAGGCGTCGAACGACGTCGCCGCGCGAACCGCAAAGGCGGGCGTCTGGGGGTTGCATCACCGTTCATCAGGTTGAGGGTCGAGCGAATTTTCCGGCGTAACGCCCTGCCGGAACGAAACGGGCGGATCATGGATTCAGATCAGATCTTTAAGGAGAAGGACATGCGAGCGCGCGACATCATGACACGAGCCGTCATTACGGTGCAGCCTGAAACGCCGGTCCGCGAGGCCGCAAGGTTATTCGCGGAAAATAACATTAGCGGCGCTCCCGTCGTAGATGACGAAGGCCGCTTGCTTGGCATTATTAGTGAGGGCGACTTGCTTCATAGGCGCGAAACCGGCACCGAAACCCGCCGGCGCTCGTGGTGGCTCGATTTGTTTGCTTCGAACCGAGATCTCGCCACAACGTATATCAAGGAAAACGCGCGCCTGGTGAAGGACGTCATGACCACCGACGTGATTTCCGTGGCTGAGCTTACGCCCATCAACGAAGTCGCGGACCTCATGGAGCGGCGGCGAATCAAGCGCGTTCCAGTGCTGTACGACGGGCAGCTTCTCGGGATCATTAGCCGGGCGAATCTGGTCAAGGCAGTGGCGAGCGCGCCTCAGGGAACTGACGTGGCGGCGCTCGATGCGGATGAGGCGATTCGCGATGCAGTGATCCTCGAGCTTCGAGGTCATCGGTGGGCGGCACCCACCGAGAACGTTATCGTGATCGACGGTGTCGTTCACCTGTGGGCTATCGTCAAATCCGCTGAGCAAGCGCGAGCCATGTGCGTAGCGGCCGAAAAGGTGCCCGGCGTAAAGGGTGTCGAAGACCATACAGGTTTTCCCGTGGTGATTGCGCCTATGTGACCCGAGGGTACTATAG
>NZ_JBAUSA010000838.1:0-1523 GCF_049581465.1 Caballeronia sp.
GCGTCTGAGTGCAGGGTACTCATCGCGGCAGCCTGGGCAGTCCCACGATCACCGAACCGTCCGCGGAAGAAGGTCAGCAGTCGCGGCGCGCGCGTCCCGCAACCGTACAGATGCTCAACCGCGGCAGCGATATTGGAGCCTGAGCGCAATTGCATGCCGAGGATATAGGCGTCTGCATCCTCCATCAGATCGGTGAGCTGGAAACTGCTCACCACATCTGCGCACATCAGTTTGGCTCGCGCGAAATCGTGTCCGGAGGCGTACTGCGCGTGCTCGCGGCGCCAGTCACCGTAGAAGGTGATCCAGTCACCGGCCCACCCGGCGATGTCACCGCGGTTGATGCTTGTTCCCTCGGGGCGGCCGTACTGGTAAACACCGGTGCACGATGCGGCCAGATGCGAGACCTTGATCGCCACCGGAAAGACGGGATCGCGAAAGCTTTCGATCTGTTCGATACCGGATTCGTTCACCACACGGACGAAGTCCTTATCAATTCCGCCGACCAGGGCATGCCACTGGATCGACGCATACTCGCGGTGCCGCAAGAATTGCAGGACGAGCGCGGCGTGGTCCGCCTCAGCTCGGTAGTCCTGTGCAAGCGCAAACAGCTGGGCTATATAGCTGACAAACTCCCCCGGGAGATGCTGAGTCTTCATACCTAGTCCGACGAATGGATGGTGGGATCGTTCAACATCGTCGGGCCCGGGACTGTCTGACAATGGTTGATCTGATCTTGGTCTGGTGCCCGCACTCCTGCGCCACGCTGCTGTTCAGCATGGGAGTGCCGCCAGCAACGGTGCAACGCATTTTGCGCCACGGCCCTATCACCGTGACGACGGGAACCTATGTCGAGCTGATCGTGGCGGTCTAACGCGATGCACTGGAATCCATGGGCAGCCTTTTCGCGCGCGTTGACGTCGATTCGCCGAGCCAGTCGTCGTCAGTCGCTAGAGAAGAGCGCGCCAGAAACACCGTTAACTCTGGTGGAGCTAAGGGGATTCGAACCCCTGACCCCCACACTGCCAGTGTGGTGCGCTACCAACTGCGCCATAGCCCCGAGAAGTTGTGCCAATCGAAGCTACACCACTGGCAACCGTCCTTCAAAGTTGCAGGTCAGGCCAGCTCAACGTCCGCCGCGGTCGGCAACATCTCCGACGTCGGCTCGGATGCCGGCCGCGTTTCCGGCGCCACCACCCAGCCGACCGTCATGGACCCGACGATGGCGCCCAGATCCGTCACCATCTGCACCGCCGCCACCGGAAGGCCGGCGCGGGCCTCACTGCCCAGGATGTCGGCGACTGCGGCCTGCAGCGGTGACATGAAGATGCCTGTCGTTGCACCGCTCACAAACGCCGCGACCGTAAACGCCGGCAGCGACGACACGAGGCCAAGCCAGACGGTCGCCACCCCGGACGCCGCCAGGCCGACGATCAACAACGTGCGCCGCCCCATCCGGTCAGACAGGTAGCCGCTGGGGACGACGGCCAGCGCATTACCGCCCGCGAACGCCGCGAGCACCCAGC
>NZ_JBAUSA010000839.1:0-4183 GCF_049581465.1 Caballeronia sp.
CACGCAGTCGTGCGGAACAATGACACGAAAGCCATGTTGTACTCCGTCAACGGCCGATGCACGGACACAGCCACTGGTCGAGCATCCCGCCATGACGATCGTGTCGATCCCGGAGGCCGTCAGTATCGAGGCTAACGCTGTTCCGAAAAATGCACTCGCGTATTGCTTGCGTATAACTAGTTCGTAATGCAAGGGTTCAACGCCCGTACAAAACTCAGAGTAATTCTTATCTCTCATCGTCTTTACGACGGGCGATTTCTTGAGCCATGCTCCTCCATCCACGAAGTCAGCCGTGCTGTGAACGATCGTGGTATGCACAACAGGGATGCCATGTTCCCGCGCAGAGGCTAGCAGGCCAGCAGTCTCGGCTACAGCCGACGGAACGCCGGAAGCGTAAAGCGGTGATTCTTTTTCGGTGTACGCCTTGGCGAAGTCAATGACAAGCAAGACCGGGTGCTTTCCGTATCCAACTCGGTGACCCCACACACCACTGTAGTTCTCCTCTGCCGATGACGTTGTTTCCATGCGATCTATTCCCAATTAAGGCGATCAGCAAGATCGAGCTCGTGATGGCTCCTCGAATGCACGTTCGCGCGCTTAGCGCACACGGCTACGGAGAGACTTCTTCGGTCCAGGCGAGCACACTTGAAAATCGCCGTTGACGCCGTAAGCGATCATCCAGCGGATAAATTGGATAATAATTGATGCGTTTCGCAATATCAAACGAAAAGATAAAAAACTTCGTCGGTTGGACCGATGGCGATACAGGCCGTTGCGTCAGTTCCCGACGGTGCGGATTTCGCAGTTGATCGAAGGGAAAAACAAGGAACCGCGTCAGCGCAGCATGAAAGACATCGCGGATAGACAGTTCAACGTTCGCACCACGTGTTCCATCGAAGGTGCATCAAAGCGCAGCGTCACGCCACCTACGCGCGTCATCGTTGGCCACTGACAGAACAGGTCGGCGAGCGCGGTGGTCTGCACTTGTAGTTCGCAAGCGATCGGCTCCGCTCCACTTCGCACGTCCCCCTGTTCGCGGACGGTCCCCGCTACCGCATGCAGTTCCACGACCTCACGCGCCGCGCGCGCAATAGCCGCGCACGCACTTTCGGGCGTCTGCGTGACGCCGCTCGCGTGGCCGGTCGCGGTCTTGGTAACAACGAACCTCGCCTCAGGGAAAGTCCGCCGCGTCTCCTCCGTGAACACGTCATCGCCTGACAACAGCACGACCCGCGCGCCATATTCCGCCGCGAGCGCACCATATAAACCAGCTTCGCCCTCCTCGACCCCATTCACCAACACCCGCGCAAACGCGAAGCTGTTGATGGTATGCGCGAGAATGCCGCGACTCTGCGACATCGCGTGATAGCCGATCATGAACACAATCGCCGCGCCGTGTTCGGGCCCCGCCATCATGCCAAGTGTGCGAGGCTTGCCAAGCACGACGTGAGCACGGGCATCGAGAAGATCCGGCAGCAGGTTGCGAAATCCGCCGTGCGAATCGTTGACCCAGACCTCCGTTGCGCCGCCGGCAAACGCCCCTTGAATTGCAGCATTGGCTTCGAGCGACATCCAACGGCGCGCTCGTTCGTATTCACCGTTGCCCGCGCGCGTTTGCTCGGGATGGAACACACCAGCGACGCCTTCGATATCGACTGAAATCAGGACTTTCATCGGAGAAATTCAATTCAGTTTAAGGCACGCACTGCACAAGATCCGGCGCTGCGTCCAGCAATGAAAGACGTCGGTGACCATCACGGCCCGACAGCGACGTGGCGCTCCAGAGCGCATCGACTATGGCCTGTTCGACACTATCGGCGCAGGCGCGAAACAGCGGATCGAGGCGCGTATCGGCGAGCAATGAAGGCAGCGTAATGAAATCCGCGTCACGCGGGATTGTGTATGCCGTCGAGAAGGCCAGCGCGATGTCCCCGCTCCCATGACCGTACACGGAACCCGTGCGCGCCAGGCCGGCGGCAGCGCGCGCCGACAGCCGCTTGAGTTGGCGTCCATCAAGCGGCGCATCGATCGCTACGATCATGATGATCGAACCCTGCTCCGGTTTCTCCGCGCTGGCGTGGGCGGCAGAAGCAGCGCGCTTCGCGAGCATGCGGCCCACAGGTGCGCCATCGAGCGTGAGCATCGGTAACCGGCCGAAGTTCGCGAGCACGAGCGCGCCAACTGTGTAAATCCGTCCTGCAACCGTGACCACGCGCGAGGCGGTGCCTATGCCGCCCTTCATATCGAAGCACGACATGCCGCGCCCCGCACCGACACAACCCCGCGGCACGTGGATGTTCGCCGCATCGCTCGCGCGTTGATAATGTTCTTCGGTAACAGCCAGCGCCTGGATGTCGTTCAGATAGCCGTCGTTGCATTCGAAGACGAGCGGATTCACCGTCGGCCATTCGCGCCCGATGCCCGGATTAGCGCGCACCGCCGCACGAATCTGCGCCTGCGCGACCGCGCCGACACCAAACGTATTGGTCAATGCAATTGGCGTCTCCAGCGCGCCAAGTTCTTCAACCTGCATGAGACCGATGCTCTTGCCGAAGCCGTTGATCACCGTCGCCGCAGCGGGCGTCTTGTTGCGATACTGATCGCCGCCATGCGTATGTATGACAGTGACGCCGGTCTGAATCGGCCCATCATCCAGCGTGCAATGACCAACCATCACGCCCGCTACATCAGCGATCGTTCCAAGCGGACCGCACGGCAATACGCCAATATGCGGCGGATCGATCAACATGCTCATGGCCGGTCGAGCTTCGGATCGAGCGCATCGCGCAAGCCGTCGCCGAGCAGATTGAATGCAAGCACGGTCAGGAAGATTGCGAGACTCGGAAACAGGGCGATATGCGGCGCGGTCACCATGTCGGCGCGGGCTTCGCTGAGCATCGCACCCCACTCCGGCGTTGGCGGTTGCGCGCCCAGACCGAGAAACGACAGGCTGGCTGCGGTGATGATCGAGGTGCCGATACGCATCGTGAAGTACACAACCACCGACGAAATCGTCCCCGGCAGAATATGTCGCATGATGATGGTCCAGTCCGATGCACCGATACTGCGCGCCGCCTCGATATACGTCAGTTGCTTGAGCATCAGCGTGTTGCCGCGCACGAGCCGTGCAAACGCAGGAATACTGAAGATGGACACAGCGCAGATCACGTTGACCATACCGTTGCCGAGAATCGCGACCACGCCGATCGCGAGCAGAATGCCCGGGAACGCAAACAGCACATCGGCGACACGCATCGTGATCCGATCCCACCAGCCTTCGTAATAACCGGCCAGCAGCCCAAAGAATGTGCCAATCGCCGCGCCGATCGCAACCGACAAAAATCCGGCCGCCAGCGATATCCGCGTGCCCGACAGGATCCGGCTGAAGATATCGCGGCCGAGCGCATCGACGCCGAACCAATGCGCGGCGGACGGACCGGCATTCAGCGCGTCGTAGTCGAAATAGTTCTCCGGGTCGTACGGAACAATGTGCGGCGCCACGATCGCGATCACCACCAGCAGCAGCACCAGCACGCCCGCACCCAGCGCGACGTGTTGCTTGCGGAACTTGCGCCAAAACTCGCCCCATGGGGTACGGATCGCGCTTTCGGCTGACGCCGCATGCGCGGCGGCCTTGATCAAATTTGCCTCATTGCTTGTCGTGCTCATGCGGACCTCACTTGAAACGGATGGTCGGATTGATGACGGCATACAGCACGTCGACAACCAGATTGATGATGATGAACTCGAGCGAAAACAGCAGCACTTCGGCCTGGATCACGGGGTAATCGCGCATGGACACGGCATCGACGAGCAGGCGTCCGAGTCCCGGCCAGTTGAACACGACCTCGACCACGATCGAACCGCCAAGCAGGAAACCGAATTGCAAACCCATCATGGTGACGACGGGAATCATGGCGTTGCGCAAGCAGTGCTTCACAATAACCAATCGCTCCGGCACGCCTTTGGCACGCGCGGTGCGCACGAAGTCCTCGTGCATCACTTCGACAAACGACGCACGCGTGAACCGCGCCATCACGGCGGCGACAGCCGCGCCAAGCGTAAGCGACGGCAGCACGTAGCTCTGCCATGAGCCATCGCCCATGATCGGCAGCCAGCCGAGCTTCACTGAGAAAATCTCCATGAGCAGCATGCCGAGCGCGAATGCCGGGAAGGAGATGCC
>NZ_JBAUSA010000840.1:0-1726 GCF_049581465.1 Caballeronia sp.
CCAGCACCGGGCCAGATGTTCAAGGGCGCAGTGAAGATAACAACGATGCGCGACAAGAAAACAATTGAGCAACTCACGGGACGAGGCTGCGGTCGCCCTATGAACACTCCCGCTAAAGCAATGGAACTTGCTGAGATTGCCGCCCGACGATTGGTCGGACTTGAAATCCTCTAAGCCGCATGGGCTTCAATGCCTACAGCACTCGCTAACTTTCGGGACGTTGGCGACACCGTGGTGTCGCCGTATCGATTAGTCGACGCGGCACCACCGGCCAGACTCCGGGCACACAGTGGCTGGTGCGCCATTCACCCAGACTTGCTCTTCGTTCAGTTGCATCGCCGTCGCAGTGGCGACGTCGAAGGTAACCCCAAGCGCGTGCTCAACACGGGCATCTTCAATGGGAAGCTCCCAGGTCAGGAATAGCTGGGTGGTGTCCTGATCGGGCGGAAAGTCCGCCACATCAAAACCGCTGCTGCGGCGTTGAATGACGCCATGAGGCTGGCCGGTATCGAAAATCACAGCCGTGCCCCGGGTCAGCGGGATTCGATGACCCAGCGAAGGAAAATGCAGGTCCAGGCCCCTGTCGTCGCTCAGGAAGAGATTGCAAAAGGCCGCACTGCCATATTGCGCACCGTCATGGTGGTACCTCGCGCCCCGGCAGGCCATGAGGGCTACGTCACTGCTGTCGATTACCCCAGGCAGTCCAAGCGCGCCCGTCCAATCGGATAGCGCCCGCACGCAGCGCGTGTAGTCCGGCCAACGCGCTCGTGCTCGCGCCAAAGGCATTGCCTCGACGTCCCCGGGCTCCAAGTCCAGGTGCAACGATATCTCCCTTTCCCAATCCGCAAGCAGACGTGCAGGGGGCACAGGCACGTCGACCATGCCTGTTAGCAGGACGTCACTCACGCGTCGACTACGGATGATGTCGCCACTCCAGAAATAGGAAGTGAGTATGTCTCGCACTCGATGCTCTTGAGGGGGGTAAATCATCTGGACCATTGTATTAAGGCTGCCTGCTCAAGGCAGCAGAGGATTTTCTCTTTGTTTGGCGGTGGGCGTCGGCGAATATACGGTCGCCTTCGCGGCTTTCAGTTACTTGATTGCACGTGTTTCGCTTGAGCGATTCTATTGAGTAACTCCCACGACGTCTGCGTCGCCGAGAACAATAGAATGATGGTGGCTGCCGCAAGCAAGTTGCGGTCATCTGCAATATTCATGGCCATGCGCAGTGCTGTTGCGACAAGTATGCCAAAGCCGGTCAGCGACAAAAGGTGACGGCGCAACGCAAACACGCGGTAAAGCGCTTCGCAGCACGGCGCATGAGTCTTTGGGCGTCGTTGATCAACGGCAAATCATACCAGTGAGCGCCTAAAACAAAAAACCCCGCAGGCTCAAGGCGTTGCGGGGCTTTGCGGACTTCTTTGGACCTACTTGGATTACTTGTTGGTGCTCAACAGAGCACCTTTCTCACAGCGGCGTTCGGGGTCGTCATCGTCCATACAAAGGACGTACTGTGACGTCAAGCCTTGCGATGCGCGTCGGCGTCGAGGGCACGTTCGGCAGCTTCCCCAACCAGGCCGCGGTAATACAGATGCACACCGATCGCTAGCGAATCGTTACGGATTTCCTGGAACGCCTTCCACGCATTTACCGGTTCCTTGAACAGCAGATAATGCGCTTCCTGGGCAATCAGGCCGGCAACTTCATGCAAGCCGTGCCCACGCAG
>NZ_JBAUSA010000841.1:0-2602 GCF_049581465.1 Caballeronia sp.
CCCGCCGCCGCAATGGACGTCAACGTCGCGGACTACGATTCGATGTTCGACCTGAACGTCAAGGGCGCATTCTTTGCTTCCCAGGCGGCGGCCCGCGGCATGGCCGTGCGCGAGCGCGGTGTGATCATCAATATTGCATCGCAGGCGGGACTGGTCGCGCTGGAAGGCGAACCGATCTATTGCATGACCAAAGCCGCCATGATTCATATGACGCAGTGTCTTGCCGTCGAGTGGGCGAAGCACCATATCCGCGTGAATGCCGTAGCGCCCACCTTCATTCGTACCGACAGCACAAAAGGCTGGCTGGAGGACGATGCGTCGCTCAAGTCGTTGCTTGCGCGCATACCGCTTCGGCAGATTGGCGAGCCCGAGAATGTCGCCGATCCAGTGGTATTTCTCGCATCAAGGGCCGCGGAGATGATTACCGGCGCAACGCTGAAGATCGACGGCGGCTGGACAGCCGTCTGACAGGAGAAAGGCCCCGCAATGTCCGCGGCGCGCGGGCCAGATAAAAACAACGCGGTCAAACAGCATCTCTTTGACAAACTGGTAGGAGACAGCAATGAAACGCATTAATCTGATTGCCCTTACGACACTAAGCATAGGAATGCTAATCAATGCTTCAACGGTAACAGCGAGTGAACCGATCAAGATCGGCTTTGTCGTCAAGCAACCTGAAGAGCCGTGGTTTCAGGACGAATGGAAGTTCGCGGAAATTGCAGCGAAGGAAAAGGGCTTTACGCTGGTAAAAATAGCGGCCCAATCCGGCGAGAAAGTGATGAGCGCCATCGACAACCTGTCAGCTCAAAAGGCTCAAGGGTTTGTCATCTGCACGCCTGACGTCAAGCTGGGTCCTGGGATCGTTGCGAAGGCAAAGGCAGACGGACTCAAGATGATGACCGTTGACGACCGTCTTGTCGACGGTGCAGGCAAGCCAATCGAATCGGTTCCTTACATGGGCATCTCCGCATCCAACATCGGCAAGCAGGTCGGCGAAAGTATTGCGAGTGAGGCGAAGCGACGCGGCTGGGATCTGAAAGAAGTCGGCGCCATCAATGTGAGTTTTGATCAACTGCCGACCTCGCACGATCGTACTGCGTCCGCGGCTGAAGCTCTGGTTGCCGCAGGTTTGCCGCGCGCAAACGTGATTAACGCTCCGGAGGCCAAGACCGACACCGAGAACGCGTTCAACGCCGCTAACATCGCGCTGACAAAAAATCCGCAATTCAAGCACTGGGTTGCCTTTGGCCTGAATGATGAGGCAGTCCTCGGCGCAGTGCGCGCTGCCGAAGGACGCGGAATCAACACGCAAAACATGATCGGCGTTGGCGTCGGAGGGTCCGATTCAGCGCTCAACGAATTCAAGAAACCCGCACCAACCGGCTTTTTCGGGACCGTCATCATCAGCCCGAAACGCCATGGTCAGGAGACATCCGAACTCGTCTATGAATGGATCAAAACTGGTAAGGAACCCCCTCTGCTCACGCTGACGAGCGGCGCACTTGCAACTCGCGCCGATGCCAACCAAGTCCGCGAGAAGCTGGGCCTCACGGCTGCCAAGTGACATTTAGTGACGCCCGGTTATGACGTGCAGTGCGCAGCAGTTTTCCTTTGCACGCCTTTAGGATAAAGATCAATCGGAGGCGCCGTGTCGTCGATGTTGAGTTTCGATAGCGTAGGTAAGGTATTTCCTGGAGTACGAGCGCTCGCCGGCGTGTCATTCGATGTCGAAGCCGGAGAGGTCCATGGCCTGATGGGTGAGAACGGCGCGGGAAAGTCTACGGTTCTGAAGATACTGGGTGGCGAGTATCAGCCAGATTCGGGGCAGATTCGGATCGACGGCAAGGAAGTGCGCTTTGGGAGCGCCGCCGCTTCGATTGGTGCGGGCGTCGCTGTTATCCATCAGGAACTTCAATACGTTCCTGATTTGACCGTTGCGGAAAATCTTCTGCTGGGCCAGCTTCCCAGCTCCAGCGGATGGTTCCGAAAGTCAAGCGCGATGTGTTTCACGCGCGAACGGCTGGAATCGATGGGCGTAGATCTCGACCCCGCTGCCAAGCTTCGCAAGCTGTCGATTGCGCAGCGTCAAATGGTTGAAATCTGCAAAGCGTTGATGCGCGACGCACGAATCATCGCCTTCGATGAACCGACGAGTTCGCTGTCCCACAGCGAGACAGAAATACTTTTCAAGCTGGTGCGCCAGTTAAAACGCAACCAGTGTGCGTTGATCTATATCTCACACCGGATGGACGAGATTTACGAGCTTTGCGATACCTGCACGATCTTCCGCGACGGGCGGAAGATTGCCTCGCACCCCAGTCTCAAGGATGTGTCACGTTCAACGCTGGTGAACGAAATGGTAGGCCGTGAGATTGCCGATATATACAACTACACCCCCCGTGAAACGGGTGAGGTGCGGCTATCGGTGAGCAAGCTTGTCGGGAGGCCTTTGACAGAGCCGGCCGCTTTTCAGGTGCGGCGAGGAGAGATCGTCGGGTTCTTCGGGCTCGTCGGAGCAGGTCGGAGTGAATTGATGCATCTGATCTATGGGTCCCGAGCGAAGGATCACGGCATGGTTTGTCTCGATGGGAAACCTGTGCGC
>NZ_JBAUSA010000842.1:0-2538 GCF_049581465.1 Caballeronia sp.
ATCGACGACTACGACTCGGTGTTCAAGCCGATTCGCCGGGCCCGTGCGGCCAAGGACGGGAAGCAGGCAGGCGATCCGGCCAAGGCGGCGCAGGTCCTGTTGGATATCATCGAAAACGATAACCCGCCGGTTCATCTGGTACTCGGCAGTGATGCGTTGAGCTTCGTCCGGGATAAGTTGTCCGGCCTGCAGAGTGAAATCGACGCGTGGGAATCAGTTTCGAAATCGACTGACTTTTCCTGATCGACGTCCACCCCTATTTGAAGAGGAAGCCATATGACTAACCAGACATTGCTGCGTTTGCTGGGCATCGAAAAGCCGATCATTCAGGCGCCAATGGCCGGTGTTAGCACGCCCGCGCTGGCTGCTGCTGTATCCAATGCAGGTGGTCTGGGCTCGTTGGGCGTTGGAGCGATGAACGCTGAAGGAGCCCGTAAGGTGATCAAGGCGACACGCGCACTGACGCCAAAGCCCTTTAACATTAACGTGTTCTGTCATAGCCCTGCGACGTCCGACGAAGCGCGCGAGCGGCAATGGTTGAACTGGCTCGCGCCGCACTTCGAAAAATACGGGGCTACGCCGCCGGCATCATTGTCGGAGATCTACACGAGCTTTGTCGCGGACCCGGCCATGGTGGAGGTTTTCCTCGAAGAGAAGCCCGCTATCGTCAGCTTCCACTTCGGTTTGCCGCCTTCTGAAGTCATTGCCGAACTGAAAAAAGCCGGCATCAAGCTCCTCGCTGCTGTGACAAATCCGAGGGAGGCTGCGCAGGTTGCAGCGGCGGGTGTCGACGCGATTGTGGCGCAAGGGATCGAGGCGGGCGGACATCGCGGTGTCTTCGATCCGGATGCGTTCGACGATCGGTTGGGCACGTTTGCATTGACGCGCCTGCTGGTCAAGGCGTTCCAGCTACCTGTTATCGCTTCGGGTGGGATCATGGACGGGGCGGGGATTGCAGCGGTATTGGCGCTGGGCGCTCAGGCTGCACAACTGGGAACCGCCTTTGTCGCGTGCCCGGAAACATCGATTGATGAAGGTTACCGCCGCGCAATCCTGAGTGAGTCGGCTCGCCACACAACCTTTACGGCTGCTATCTCGGGGCGGGTCGCGAGAGGCATGGTGAACCGTTTTACGGAACTCGGCAGCGACGCGCAGTCACCGAAGCCGCCCGTGTATCCGACCGCCTACGATGCAGGAAAGGCGCTTCACGCCGCAGCGAAAGCCAAGGGGGAATTTGGCTACGGCGCGCAGTGGGCGGGCCAGGCGGCGGCTCTCGCCAGGTCGTTGCCTGCGGCTGAGCTATTTGCCCAGCTAGAGAACGAACTGAAGGACAGCGTCAGGGAGTTGCAGCAGTATGGGAGCTAAGTAGGCTTACATGACAACGCCCAGGCGCATAGGCCTGGGCGTTGTCGACGCGCCGGTCATTGCCTGTGCGTTTGCAACATGGGCACTGAGATTACTTTAGATATTTACGGAACCCAAGTACGCGGCAAACTTTCGCTCAGGCGGCCTGGATTCGCGGATCAAAATCAAATTCGATCCTGATGCCACCCGGTTCGTACACCATCGTGTGACGCTTCGGGCCTGGGCCCAGGTTCTCTGGTGCGAACTCGACCACTACTCCCGGCCATGCAGAGACGCGGGCGAAGATTTCGCTGAGAGCCTCTTCGCTACCGACCCGTAAACCGATGTGATGCAGACCCACGTTCGTCTTGCGGTCGAACTCCACACGGTTCGTCTGGTTCTTGACCTGCCAAAGCGTCAACAAGCTGCGTCCATCGGACACAAAAGCCGCTGGGTAGTCGGGCTTCTCACCGACTTGTGTCCAGCCCAGGCAATTGATGAAGAAGTCACGGGTGACATTCAGATCAGGGACCGTCAGGCCAAGGTGGTCGATGCCAAGCGTCAAGGGTTTAGCAGTCATTCGCAAGCTTTCCTTTTAAGTCGTCCAGTTCGACGGGACACGCGTAACAATCCGTACGATACACCCAATGTAAGCGTCGGTTACGCATGCACGCAGTCCAGCGCACGACGTGCGCTGGACCAGAACCACGGCGCACGAACTGGCGCTCAGGTCTATCTCAGGTTTATTTCTGAGCTAGCTGCTTGCGATACTCGGCGACCGGCAGTCCGCCGAAGCCCCAGTTCTCCAACTCCACCTCTTCGATGACAACAAACGTCGCCGCGAGTGGCTTGTTCAATACGTCGAGCAGCAACTGACTCACGCCCTTGATGAGCTGTGCCTTTTCATCTGCTGTGACCGAGTCCGTGCCGGGCTTGGTGCCCTCGCGGGTAACCTGAATTGTGACCATAGGCATGTGTCGTTCTCCTTTAGTGCGATTGACGAAACGAGCGCCGGCTAGCGGCGCTCGAAATTGCTTAGTGCTTAGTGCCTAACGCTTAGTGGCCTGCGCTTTGGCCGCCGTCGACGTGCAGGATTTCGCCCGTCACGAACGGTGCCGAATCCAGATACAGGACAGCGTCCACGATATCGCTCATCTCGCCCATATGCCCCATCGGGTGGAGACCCCCGAGTGC
>NZ_JBAUSA010000843.1:0-2149 GCF_049581465.1 Caballeronia sp.
CGGCAACCGTGTGCGCGCAGCAGGCTTCCTGGAGCACGCTCGATGCGGGCGAACGCGCACGCCTGAATGCCCGGCAAGGTGTGCGTTATCACCTGCAGGACGCGGTGTCGGTGCGCGATTCAGTCACGATGCAGGAAGTGCAGGCGGACGGCGAGACGATGGGCGAGATCATGTTTCGCGGCAACATCACGATGAAGGGCTACCTGAAGAACCCGGCCGCGACGCGGGAGGCGTTTCGCGGGGGCTGGTTCCACACGGGGGACCTTGCGGTGGCCAATCCGGACGGCTATGTCCGCATCAAGGACCGCAGCAAGGACATCATCATTTCGGGCGGCGAGAATATTTCAAGCATCGAAATCGAAGACGTGCTGTATCGCCATCCGGCGGTACTCGCGGTAGCCGTCGTTGCGAAGCCCGATCCCCGCTGGGGCGAGACGCCCTGCGCATTCGTCGAGTTGAAGGTGGGCGCAAGGGTGAGCGCTGGCGAACTGGTCGAATATTGCAAATCCCAACTCGCGGGTTTCAAGGTGCCACGCGCGGTGGAGTTCTGCGAGTTGCCGAAGACATCGACCGGCAAGATACAGAAATTCGAGTTGCGTAAGCGAGCCAGGTCGGTCGCAGCGATCGACGTGTGACGGAGGCAAGCATGAGCGAAAGCACAAATCCAGATGCACTAGTGGTCGTCGAGCAGGACGTCTATGGCGTCCCCGGCGCGGTGCGCATCATGATCAATCGGCCCAGCGCATTCAACGCATTGTCGGAAGCCTTGCTTGAGGCATTGCAGCGCAGTCTGGACGAGGTCGCCGCGTCGCCTGCGCGCGTGGTCATTCTCGCGGGCGCGGGGCGCGCGTTTTGCGCAGGCCACGACCTGAAGGAGATGCGCGCTGTACCGTCGTTGGCCTACTACCGGGCACTCTTTGCGCGCTGCTCGAAGATGATGCTGACGATCCAGCGCATGCCGCAGCCCGTGATTGCACGCGTGCACGGGATCGCGACTGCGGCGGGCTGTCAATTGGTCGCGATGTGCGACCTCGCGGTGGCGGCAAGCGACGCTCGCTTCGCCGTATCGGGTGTCAATCTGGGATTGTTCTGCGCGACGCCGAGCGTGCCGCTCTCGCGCAATCTGTCGCGCAAGGCCGCATTCGAAATGCTCGTGACCGGAGACTTTATCGATGCGCAAACCGCGCGCGAACGCGGACTCGTGAATCGAGTTGCCGCGCCCGAACAGCTGGACGACGCGGTTCGCTCGCTTGCGGCGAGTATCAGCGAAAAGCCGCGCGTGGCAATCGCCGCCGGCAAAGGCCTCTTCTATCAGCAACTGGAGATGGGCATTGAGGCGGCGTACCAGTTAGCCGGCGACACAATGGCCTGCAACATGCTTGACGATGCGGCTCTCGAAGGCACCGCGGCGTTCATTCAGAAGCGTGCGCCCCGATGGCGCGAGACGTGAGCCCGCACGCGCTATGGCGCAACGTCTAAATCAAAGGGACCGAGCGCGGACCTTGAGTTCGCAATCTTTCTTGCGCGCGACTCCGGGGCGGCCTATCTTATAAGGTGAATCCCGATCAGGAGACGGCTATGGAAGGCGCTGCGGTGGACGTGCGCTTCGACAGCGCGCATCTGTTTCTCGACCTGTCAGACGGTCGAGCAGTTCAATTCCCGCTCAACTGGTTTCCTGTCCTTCAGGCAGCCACGTCAGCGGAGCGTGAACACTTTGCCATATCGATAGACCGCGAACAATTGTTCTGGCCCGAACTGGACGAGGACATGAGTGTCACCGCGCTGCTTCTGTCCTTGCCGGATAGTTCCCTTCATTAAGTTTGCAAGGGGCAGCTTTTCAACTCAAGCCTCAATCCGGGATTGAGTGACACGCAACGGTATCAGATCAGCCTGTGATAGGGAGTCTGGTGCGTTTGCGGATCGTTTGCCAATTCGACTGTGACTGGGCGTTTCTCATGGGCAATCATTTTGTTGACGAGGCCCCAATGAGTTCATCGCTATCGCGCCTGCGTGTTTGTGACCCGTTTTACGTCGCAGCGGGTGCCTCTGACCCTTTGAATGGCTACCGGCTGGTATGCGTTGAAAATTTTGTCGGAGAGTCGGTTCTTTTTTGTTTCGACCGAGTCGCCGTGCTCGCACCGCCTGTCTC
>NZ_JBAUSA010000844.1:0-4373 GCF_049581465.1 Caballeronia sp.
GCGAGGCTCGGCGTGAGATAGCTGACGAGGGTCGCGGCCGACCGGCGCTTCGCCAGCGCGCCCTCGGAAGGATTGTTCGCGGCATACAGATAGATGTTGGGCATGGCGCCGATCAGGCGCTCGGGCCAGCATGCGACCGAAAGCCCGACCTGCTTGCCTGGCATGAATTCGAGCGATCCATGCATGCCGAAATGCAGCAGCACGTCGGCGCCGAAATCCTCGCGCAAGTACCGGTAGAAGGTCGAAAAGGCGTGCGTCGGAGCGAAGCCACGATCAAACAGCAGGCGCATAGGGTCGCCTTCGTAACCCATGGCGGGTTGAATCCCGACCAGCACGTTTCCAAACCGCTCGCCGAGCACGAACAGCGCCGCGCCGTCCGTCTGATGCCGGCCGGGCGCCGCGCCCCATTGCGCCTCGATCTCCGCGAGATGCGCCTCGCGCCGGATGTGATCGTCGACATTGATACGAGCGACAACATTGGCGCCGGCGCCGAAGCGCGCGTTGTTGCCCTCGACGATCCGCCGGCGCAGCGCGTCGACGGTCTCCGGAACCTCGACGGTGTAGCCGGCCTCTTGCATCGCCTTCAGAGTTCGATGCAGGGACTCATAAACGCCCAGGAATGCCGCGGTGCCTGTCGCGCCGGCGTTGGGCGGGAAGTTGAAGAGAATAACGGCCACCTTCCGGCTTGCGCGATCGCTGGCTCGCAATCGCACGAGCCGCTCGACGCGGTCGGCAAGGCGCGCGATCCGTTCTTTGTGCGGCTGGATGTCGCGTGTGGCGCCGGTCAAGGCGGTGCTCGACCGCCCGCCGAATACGATCGGAGCCGTTGCCCCGTCGAGTTCTGGAATGGCGACCATCATGGTCGCCTCAACCGGTGAAAGTCCCCGGTCCGAGCTTTCCCAATCCTCGATGGTCTGAAATTCGAGCGCCTGCGCGGCAATGTAAGGCACGTCGAGTTCGCCCAGCATTTTCGTGGCGCTGGTCGAATCGTTGTAAGCGGGACCGCCGACGAGCGAGAATCCGGTCAGTGACACAAGCGCGTCGATCGTTGCGCTCCCGCGAGCCTTGAAATAGGCTTCGACGGCCGGGCGAGAGTCGAGGCCGCTTGCGAAGGCTGGAATCGTTCGGAGCCCGCGCGCCTCCAGTTCCGCGATCACGGCGTCGTAATGCGCGGTGTTGTTGGCGAGCACATAGGACCGCATCAGAAGGACGCCAACGGTCCCGCGTGATCCGCCCGATGGACGCGGCAGATGATCGACGGACGCGCCAAGGCGGCCGATCATGCGAGGGTGATAGAGGCCGACATCGGGGTATTCAGCCGGCGGGGGCGCCTTCAGCTTGCCGCGCAAGCTCAGAT
Source organism: Caballeronia sp. (assembly GCF_049581465.1). Taxonomy (GTDB): domain Bacteria; phylum Pseudomonadota; class Gammaproteobacteria; order Burkholderiales; family Burkholderiaceae; genus Caballeronia. The sequence continues at coordinate 1,358 of NZ_JBAUSA010000844.1, forward strand.
TGGCGCCGCCGGCATAGCGATTGAGCAGAAAGCGGACGAGATTGGCGATGTTCTCTTCCGATCCGGCCAGCCAATATTGCAGGGTGAGGAAATAGGCGCGCAGATCCTGCGCGGGACCAGGGATGAATCTAAGGATACGCGGGATGCGGCGCAGCATCGCAAGCTGATGAGCGCCGCCCGTGGCGGATGGCTTGCCGCCGCCCCGCAGCCGCTTCAGGAAGTCGAGCGCGCCCCGTTTCGAACCGTCCATGTTGAAACGGCCGATGCGGGTCAGTTTGACGATGTTCGGCTCGGACATGCAGCCGAGAACCGCGTCGCAAGTGTCACGACGGGCCTGGATCGCCGAATGGACCGCCTGCGCATGCTCCTCCATAAACAGCATGGTTGCGACGATGATGTCGGCCTTTGAGATTGACGTGAGGCATCGCTGCAGGGCCGCGGGATCGTTCCATTCGGCGGCGGCATGGAATGAAAGCTCGAGCCCGGGAATGTCCATCTCGAGGGCGCGGCGCGCGCGGTCCACCGCGCCCGCCAAATGATTGTCGAGCGTAACGATGACGAAGCGCGGACCCGCGCGTTCAGCGGCCGAAGTGGGCTTTGGCTTCATAGAGGGTACTTACCGTTATGGTTGCCAATCCAAGCTCTCGCGCGAATGTCTCGGTGTTCCCGCGCGCGCGCGCGCGCACGAAGAAGGGAATTTTTTTAAGTTCCCTTTCGGCTTCGGCGCTCCAGATCGTCTCTGGCCGGCCGATGATGTTTTGATCCGCACTCGCCGCTGCGGTGCGCTCGGGGGCGGACGCGCGTACCGGCTCGACGACGGCGCCGCCCAGATGTGATGGTGCTACGCCATCGTGGAATTCCGGGTCTTCCCGGAACATCGTCAGCAGATGCTCTTCCAGGCCCATCATCAGGGGATGAACCCAGGAGTCGAACAACACATTCGCGCCTTCGAAACCCATCTGCGGAGAAAATCGGGCCGGGAAGTCCTGAACGTGAGTCGGTGCGGAGATGACGGCGCAGGGAATTCCGAGCCGCTTGGCGATGTGACGCTCCATCTGGGTGCCGAGAATGAGTTCCGGCTGCAGTTCGGCGACCTTCGCCTCGACTTCGAGGTAGTCGTCGGCAATGAGCGCTTCGGCTCCGCAGGCTTCGGCCTCGCTGCGCAGCTCGCGGGCGAACTCCCTCGAATAGGTTCCCAAGCCCACGACCTTGAATCCGAGCTCGGTTCGCGCGACGCGCGCCGCTGCGATCGCGTGAGTGGCGTCGCCGAAAATGAAGACCCGCTTGTCGGTCAGATAGGTCGAGTCGACCGAGCGCGAATACCAAGGCGAGCGTGACGAGTCTTCATCAAGTGCTGCGGCGGGATGGACCCCCGCGAGTGCGGCGACTTCCTCGATAAAAGCGCGCGTTGCGCCGACACCGATGGGAATGGTTTGAGTGAACGGTTGCTTGTGGTTCTTTTCCAACCATTTTGCCGCAGGTAGGGCGATCTCGGGGTAGAGCACGACGTTGAAGTCCGCTTCGCCGAGACGAGTGATGTCCTCGGGCGTGGCGCCGAGGGGCGCCGTGACGCAGATCTCCACACCGAGCCATTTGAGGATGCCGGAGATTTCGCGCACATCGTCGCGATGTCGAAAGCCGAGCGCAGTCGGCCCCAAAATGTTGCAGCGGGGTCGCGCATCGGGGACACGCGTACTTGAAGCGGGGACGAGGGATCTCACCAGCCGGTAGAACGTCTCCGACGCACCCCAGTTCTCCTTCTTCTGATAGGCGGGGAGCTCAAGAGGAATGACCGGGATTGGCAAACGCAGCGCGCGGGCGAGACCGCCCGGATCGTCCTGCAACAATTCGGCCGTGCACGACGCGCCGACGAGCATCGCCTGCGGCGCCCATCTTTCATAGGCGTCACGCACCGCGGTCTTAAAGAGCTCGGCGGTGTCGCCACCGAGGTCGCGCGCCTCGAAAGTCGTATAGGTCACTGGAGGGCGCGTGCTGCGACGCTCGATCATCGTGAACAGGAGATCTGCGTAGGTGTCGCCCTGCGGAGCGTGCAACACGTAATGCAGCCCGCTCATCGAGGCTGCGATCCGCATAGCTCCCACGTGGGGAGGGCCTTCGTAGGTCCAGAGGGTGAGCTCCATCGCTCAGACCTCCAGCCGCTGGCGGCGCATGAGCGGCCGCGCAAAAAGGCCGGCAAGGTCGCCGGATTGTTCGTAGCCTTGGATCGGCGTGAACAGGAGTTCGATCGACCACTTCGTCGCGATGCCTTCCGCCTCCAGGGGATTCGCGAGGCCAAGCCCGCACACGACGAGATCGGGGGACGCGGCGCGGCAGCGGTCGAGTTGCCGATCGACGTCCTGGCCTTCGCTCAGCAGGGGCCCATACGGCAGAAGCGCAAGCTCCGCGGCCATGAGCGCCCGGTTGAGATAGGGCGTTCCTACCTCGACGGGAACCATCCCGAGTTCCCGCGCAAGGAAGCGCGCGAGCGGTATCTCGAGCTGCGAATCGGGGAAGAAGAAGATGCGTTTGCCGGCAAGGTGAGTGCGTTGCCGCGCTACAGAGGCTTCGGCCCGCAAGCGCGCATTGGCCGTGACGGCTTCGAAGCGCTCAGGCGAGACCTGAAACGCATCCGCTGCGGCGCGCAACCAAGCTGAAGTCCCTTCGGACCCAAGCGGGAATGGCGCTGCAATATGCCTCGCGCCGCGCTCCTGGAGGGCGCTGGCTGTGTCCCTTAAGAACGGTTGCGCTAGAAGGAAGACTGTGTTTGGACCTACGGAAAGCTTGGCGTCGGCGCGTCGCATCGGGAGGAAATGCACCGGGCCGACGCCGAGCGCGTCAAACAGGCGCGCAAACTGATCCTCGACGATATCCGCAAGCGAGCCCACAACCATCAAGTTCGGTCGCGCATTCGGGCGTTCGTTCGAAAGGGTTGGAACGAGCGCCGCGAGACACGAGTCCTCGCCTTGCGTGAAGGTTGTCTCAATCCCGCTGCCCGAATATGCCAGCACGCGGACCT
>NZ_JBAUSA010000845.1:0-1888 GCF_049581465.1 Caballeronia sp.
ACTGCCGCGCAATCTCAGCAGGCGCACGCAAGCGCCGGCATTCGCTTCCTCCTCCTCGATACCCATCGCGCGGTAAGCAAGGAAGGCGGCAAGCAGACGTCGATCGTCGTATTGGTGGTATCCACGCTGCTGACGCTCGTCGTGGCGGCCAAACTTTTCGGAGCCTTCTAAGAATGGCAGCGAATAACAATATCGGTCGCAAGCGACTCGTGACTGGCGCGCATTACGGCCTGCGCGACTGGTTGGCGCAACGCGTTACCGCCGTCGTGATGGCGATCTACACCGTTGTCCTGCTGTTCTGGTTTTTCGGCGCCCGCGACTTCTCGTATGACGGCTGGGCTTCGATTTTCGCCATCGAGTGGATGAAGCTCGCCACCTTCGTGGCCTTGCTCTCGCTCTTCTATCACGCGTGGGTCGGCATCCGGGACATCTGGATGGACTACATCAAGCCCGTCGGGCTGCGGCTGTTCCTGCAGGTAGTGACCATCCTCTGGCTGGTCGGCTGTATCGGCTATGCGGCACAGATTCTCTGGAGAGTTTAAAGAATGGCTGCAATTAAAACGTCCCTGCCGCGTCGCCGATTCGACGTCGTGATCGTCGGCGCCGGTGGTTCCGGCATGCGCGCTTCGCTGCAACTCGCCCGTGCGGGACTGTCGGTCGCGGTGCTCTCAAAAGTGTTTCCCACGCGCTCGCACACGGTGGCGGCCCAAGGCGGCATCGGTGCATCGCTTGGCAACATGAGCGAAGACAACTGGCATTACCACTTCTACGACACCATCAAGGGCTCCGACTGGCTCGGCGACCAGGATGCGATCGAATTCATGTGCCGTGAAGCACCGGGCGCAGTCTACGAGCTGGAGCACATGGGCATGCCGTTCGACCGCAATGCGGACGGCACGATCTATCAACGCCCGTTTGGCGGCCACACGGCGAACTACGGCGAGAAGCCGGTGCAGCGTGCCTGCGCCGCCGCGGACCGTACCGGCCACGCCTTGCTGCACACGCTGTATCAGCAGAACGTCGCGGCCAAGACGCACTTCTTCGTCGAATGGATGGCGCTGGACCTGATCCGCGATGCCGACGGCGACGTGCTCGGCGTGACGGCGATGGAAATGGAAACGGGTGACGTCCACATCCTCGAAGGCAAGACCACGCTGTTCGCCACAGGCGGCGCGGGGCGGATCTTCGCGGCATCGACGAACGCGTTCATCAACACCGGCGACGGCCTCGGCATGGCGGCCCGTGCGGGTATCGCCTTGCAGGATATGGAATTCTGGCAATTCCACCCGACGGGCGTAGCCGGCGCGGGCGTGCTGATCACCGAAGGCGTGCGTGGCGAAGGCGGCATCCTGCGCAATTCGGACGGCGAGCGCTTCATGGAGCGCTACGCGCCGACGCTGAAGGATCTGGCGCCGCGCGACTTTGTTTCGCGTTCGATGGACCAGGAGATCAAGGAAGGCCGCGGCGTGGGTCCGAACAAGGATCACGTGTTGCTCGACCTGTCGCACATCGGCGCCGAGACGATCATGAAACGTCTGCCGTCGATCCGCGAGATCGCCATGAAGTTTGCGAACGTGGATTGCATCAAGGAACCGATTCCCGTCGTCCCGACCATCCACTACCAGATGGGCGGCATTCCGACGAACATCAACGGCCAGGTCGTCGGTACGTCGAAGGGTCACGAAGATCCGGTCCATGGCTTCTACGCAGTGGGCGAATGCTCGTGCGTGTCCGTGCACGGTGCGAACCGCCTCGGCACGAACTCGCTGCTCGACCTGGTGGTGTTCGGCCGCGCGGCCGGCAACCATATCATCAAGCACGCGAAGGAAATGAAGGAGCACAAGCCGCTACCGGCCGACGCCGCCGACGCCGCGCTCGAACGCCTCGC
>NZ_JBAUSA010000846.1:0-4113 GCF_049581465.1 Caballeronia sp.
GTGCTGAAGCGCCTCGCGTACGGGGGTGCGCGAGACGTTAAAGCGCGCGGCGAGCGCTCGCTCGTCGATCGCTGCACCGGGGGCGAGGTCGCCCGCCTCGATATCGGCCTGCAGCGTCGCGCGAATGTCATTCGCTAGGTTGGCCCGCAGGCGCGGAGCCGTTTCCGGCATGTTGGGCATTCCGCCTTCGCGCTCAACGGACAGGTCGACTACAGGTTTCATGGCAGAGGTTGGTGCTGTTCAGATGGCTTAAATATACCAATGATTAGCTGTGGTATTCAATATAAGGTTATTTATATGCCGGATCGAGCGACGGTCAGCCCACCGTGATCGTTTGCAAAGGCTATTTAAAATCAAAGGGTTGAACGCATTGAAAGCCTTTACCTGGTGTCCGATAGGGGAAAACACCGACACGATAAAACTGCCTGTGGTGTATTGAAGAGTGGATCGTGGTATGCCAGAATGCACATATCCGACATGATCCCTGTGCACCGAGCCGGGATCTCAATCAAGAAGAGGCATGACCTGATGAGTAAGTCACTCTCCGACGCCGCCGGCGTGCTGTCCGTCGAGCGCGTGCTCAAGCCGAGATCCATAGCGATCGTCGGCGCTTCCGCCGACCCGCGAGCGTTCGGCAATTTCGTGTTGCAAAACCTTGAACGATTCGGCTATGCGGGCGAAATCCATCTCGTTTCACGCAGCAGCCAGGAAATCAACGGCCGACCGTGCGTCAGCAGCATCGACGCGCTGCCCGAGGGAATTGATCTCGCAGTGCTTGCGATACCGGAATCAGGCGTGCTCGACGCGGTACGCACGCTCGGTGCGCGCAAGACCGGCGCGACGGTGATCTTCGCATCGGGCTACGCCGAAGCGGGCGACGAAGGCCGTGCCAGGCAAGAGGTTTTGACCGAAGCGGCGAACGCGACTGGCATGGCGCTGATCGGCCCGAACTGCATGGGCTTCACCAACTTTGAGGCAGGCGTGCCGGTTACCTTTGAGGCGATCGCGCCGTATCCGTGCGCGGGCCGAAAGGGCGTAGGCGTGGTCGCGCAAAGCGGCGCGATGGCCGCGAACCTGCGTGATGCGTTCATGGGGCGCGGGCAGCCAATCACGGCGGCAGTGTCGACGGGAAATGAAGCCGTCCTCGGTATCGAGGACTACTTATCCTGGTTCATTCGCGACGCGCAGACGAGCGCGATCGCGGTGTACGCCGAACAGATCCGCCGTCCGCAAACCTTTATCCAGCTGGCGCGCGAGGCGCACACGGCCGGCAAGCCGATCGTGATGCTGATGCCGGGCAAGAGCGCGCGAGCACGCGAAGCGGCGCAGTCGCACACCGGCGCGCTGGCTGGAGACCACGCAACCACGAGTGTGCTGCTCGCACGGGAAGGCGTGGTGATAGTCGACACGCTCGACGAACTGTTCGATACCACGACCATCGTCGCGCGCTTTCCGATGCCGCCCGCGGCGGGTACGGCCGTGATGACCGCGTCGGGTGCCGTGAAGAATATCGTGCTGGACTTCGCTGACGACATCGGCCTCGCCTTGTCGTCCCTGACCGGTCCGACACTTCAGAAACTGACAGAGCTGCTGCCGGACTTTGCGGTGGCTGACAACCCGCTCGACTATACGACGATCGGTGTGCGCAACCCGGGCCTGATTGGAGAGCTCATCGACACGGTGCTCGCCGATCCGAACGTCGGCAGCCTTGTGCTGGCGATCATGGGCGGCCCGCCGATCGCGCAGCGAGACAAGGCCGATCACCTGGTGCCGGCGCTTGCGCGTGCCACCAAGCCGGCCGTGCTGGCGGTAATGGGCGATAACAACGTGCTCGAGCCATTTTTCGTCGAGGCGATCGCCGCGAGCGGCGTGCCGTTCTTCCGCTCACCGGACCGCGCGCTGCGTGCCTGCGCGCGCGTGGCGACCTACGGCGAATCGCTACAGCGCGCGAAGCGCGCACAAACGGCTCTTCCGGTCGCGATCCCGCTACCGGGTCCCGTGCCGGCAAATGGCATCTTCCCTGAGTACCAGGGCAAACAATGGCTCGCAGCCGCTGGCCTGCCGGTCCCGCCGGGGAGGCTTGCGAAGGGGATTGATGACGCGTTGAAGATTGCCGACGAAATCGGCTACCCGGTCGTACTGAAGGCCCAGGCGAGCGAACTGCCACACAAGAGCGACGTGGGGGGAGTGGTGGTCGGCCTTGCGGACGCAAACGCGCTGCGCGCGGGCTGGAACAAGTTGCATACGAGTGTGGCCTCGCATCGACCCGAGTTGGTGCTCGACGGTGCGCTCGTCGAGGCGATGGGACCGCGCGGCCTCGAACTCGTGGTTGGCGCGAAGCGCGACGCAGAATGGGGTCCGGTTGTGCTGGTCGGTCTTGGCGGGATCTGGATCGAAGTGCTCAAGGATGTGCGCCTGATTCCGGCCGACTTGACCGAGGCCGACATCGTGGTTGAACTGCGCCGCCTTAAGGCCGCGGCGATGCTCGACGGCGTACGCGGTGCGGACGGCGTGGACATCGACGCAATCGCGAAGGCCGTCGCCACGATCGGCGCACAGATGCGCGCGAACCCGCAGATCACGGAGATCGACATCAACCCGCTCCTGGCGTATCCGGACCGCGTCCTGGCGCTCGATGCGCTGGTCGTATGCAGCACACTCGACGGCACCCACTAATCATAAGGATGACGAATCAATGCAACTGGAATTCTCCGCAGAGGACGAGGCATTTCGCGCCGAGGTGCGCGAGTTCGTCAGGCAGAACCTGTCGCCCGAACTCAAGCGCAAGGCCGAACTCGGCCTGCGCCTTGAGCGCGCCGACTATGTCGAATGGTTCACGCGGCTTTACGAGCGCGGCTGGATCACGCCGTCCTGGCCGAAGGAGGCTGGCGGCCCGGGTTGGACCCCGCTGCAACGCTACATCTTCGACGAAGAAACGCTGGTGGGCGGCGCGCCGCGCATTATCGCGAGCGGCATCAACATGCTCGGTCCAGTGCTCAACGCGTTCGGCACGCCCGAGCAGAAGGAGCGCTACCTGCCCGCGATCCGCCTCAGCGAAACCTGGTGGGCGCAAGGTTTCTCGGAGCCTGGAGCGGGTTCGGACCTCGCGAGTGTGCGCACGACGGCGGTGCTGAGCAGGGACAATAAGGGCGATCATTTCGTCGTCAACGGCCACAAGGTGTGGACCTCGTACGCACACTGGTGCGAGATGATGTTCGCGCTCGTGCGCACCGATCCTGATGCGAAGCCGCAGGAAGGCATTTCGTTCCTCCTCATCGACATGAAGTCGCCGGGCGTGGAGTTGCGCCCGATCCGCATGCTCGAAGGCGGCACCGACCTCAACGAGGTCTATCTCGACAACGTGCGTGTGCCGGTCGAGAACCTCGTTGGCGAGCTCAACAAGGGCTGGTCCTACGGTAAGTACCTGCTCGGACACGAGCGCACCGGCATCGCTGGGATCGGCTCGTGCAAGCAGCAACTCGCACGCGTCAAGGCGCTAGGCAAGCAGCAGGGCGTCGCAGGCGATCCGCTGTTCGAGGCGCGCGTAAGTCGCTTCGAGATCGAACTCATGGCGCTCGAATTCACCGGTCTGCGTATGCTGAGCGCGAACCAGCAGAGTCGGGTGCCGGCAGTCGAGGCCTCGATGCTCAAGGTGCGCGGCACTGAACTGCGCCAGGCGATCTATGCGCTGCTCACGGAAGTCGCCGGGCCACACGGCGTGCCATTCGACGAGGTCGCGCTGCTTGACCAGGCCGGCCACGAGCCGCCAAGCCCTGACGACCTCATTGCGGTAGCGGCAAATTACTTCGACGCGCGCAAGCTGTCGATCTATGGCGGTACTAACGAAGTGCAGCGCAATCTGATTAGCCGCGCGTTCTTCAATGCCTGAACCGGGACACGATAAAACATGGATTTTTCTCTTACTGAAGATCACGTCGCGCTCCAGGATGCGGTACGCCGCTTCTGCGACGGCGAATATCCCGCGCATCAGCGCGGCAATGCCGAGGACGCGGCGCTCGCAGCTCGCCGCCACCGTGGGCTCGCCGAACTCGGCGTGACCGGGCTCACTGTCGATGGGGAACACGGCGGTAGCGGCTACGGCGCAGTTGAAAC
>NZ_JBAUSA010000847.1:0-2286 GCF_049581465.1 Caballeronia sp.
ACACTCGCCACGTACTCAATGATCGCCTGCGACTCGGCCAACGGCCCACTTTCGGTCTCCACATACGGAACCTTGCCCAGCGGCGAACACGCCAAAGTGGCTTCGTCCTGGCCGAAATTCGCACGAACTTCTTCAAACGGAATCTCATGTTCAAGCAACACGAACTTGACCTTGTTCACATAGTTGGACAACGGAAAACCGTACAGCTTAAGCATCGCTTCTCTCCTTTTTGTGTAGGGTCCATCAGTCAAGACCCTCATCTTATAAACAGTACGATCGCGCTAATCTACCCAAACCAGGAGCCGAAAAACACTATGACCAAGACCTTGCGCGACATTGAGATTCGGACGGTGGGCATTGTCGGCAGCGGCGCGATGGGACGCGGCATCGCGCAAATCGCGGCACTGGGCGGCCTCGCCGTTCGCCTCTACGATACCAACCCGGAAGCACTCACGGCCGCCCGCGACTATCTCTCCCACACCCTGAACAAACTTGCCGCAAAAGGCAAGCTGAACGAAGCCGATGCGCACGCCGCGCTCGCCCGCGTCCAGGGGGTAAATGCCATCGGCGAGCTGGCCGATTGCGACGTAGTGATCGAGGCCATCGTGGAAAAGCTGGAGGTCAAGCGCGCGTTGTTCCGCGAGCTGGAAGCCGTGGTCCGCGACGATTGCATCCTGGCGTCGAACACGTCGTCATTATCGATTACCGCGATTGCCGCTGGGTGCGCGAAGCCCGAACGCGTTGCCGGGCTGCATTTCTTCAATCCCGTGCCGTTGATGAAAGTGGTCGAGATCATCGACGGCCTGCGTGGCGATCCAGCCGCTGGCGACGCCCTGATGACGCTCACCCGCCAGATGGGTCACACCCCCGTGCGTGCGAAAGACATGCCTGGGTTCATCGTGAATCACGCCGGGCGCGGGATGAATACCGAAGGCCTGCGGATCGCGAGCGAAGGCGTGGCAAGTTTCGTCGATATCGACCGGATCATGCGCGAACAAGCCGGCTTTCGGCTCGGACCGTTCGAATTGCTCGACCTGACCGCGCTCGACGTCTCGCACCCGGTGATGGAGTCGATCTATCACCAGTTCTACGAGGAACCGCGTTTCACACCGTCGCCGATCACGGGAACGCGGCTCGCCGGCGGCCTGATCGGGCGCAAGGTGGGCGAAGGCTTTTATAAGTACATCGACGGCAAGCAGCAGGCACCCGCCGAAGCGGCAGCGCCCACGGAACTGCCGCGCCGCGTGTGGGTCAGCCGCGCGTCGCCGCAAGCACGAGAGGAGGTGTTCCGGCTGATCGCGAAAATGGAGACGGCAATCACCATCGATACGGGCGGCACGCCCGCGCCAGATTCGCTGATCGTCGTGACGCCGCTTGGGCACGATGCAACCACGGCGGCCGTCGCGGAGAAACTGGACGCATCGCGCGTGGTCGCAATCGATACATTGTTCCCGCTCGCCGACGCCGCGCGCCGCACGATCATGACCACACCGGCCACTGCGCCCGCCTTTCGCGACGCCGCGCACGCGCTATTCGGGTTCGATGGTGTGCCCGTCACCTTGATCCGCGACTCGACCGGGTTCGTCGCGCAACGCGTGGTGGCGACCATCGTTAATATCGCTTGTGACATCGCGCAGCAACGCATTGCCACGCCGCAGGACATCGATCTCGCCGTGATGCTCGGTCTTGGCTATCCGCGCGGTCCGCTGGCTTTGGGCGACGCGCTCGGCGCGACCACCATTCTTACGATCCTGCGCAACATGCAAACCGTGTTGGGCGATCCGCGTTATCGACCGTCGCCGTGGCTTGCGCGCCGTGCGCAACTTGGGCTTTCTCTCACCTTCGACGAGGCTTCTCAATGAGCGCCGAATTATTGACGGATCGTCCCGCTGGCAGCGACACCACGCTGGTCCTCAAGCTGTCCAACCCGGGCGCACGCAACGCGCTGCACCCGGACATGTACACCGCGGGTATCGAAGCGATGAACGCGGCCGAGCGCGATCCCTCGGTACGCGCCATCGTACTGACGGGTGCGGACAACTTTTTCTGCGCGGGCGGCAACCTGAACCGGCTGCTCGAAAATCGCGCGAAAGACCCGGCGGTCCAGGCAGCCAGCATCGACATGCTCGGGGAGTGGGTCGGCGCGTTACGGTCATCGACGAAACCTGTGATCGCCGCCGTGGAAGGCGCGGCGGCGGGTGCGGGCTTTTCGCTGGCGCTCGCGTGCGACTTGCTGGTCGCCGCCGACAACGCCAAGTTCGTGATGTCCTACGCGCGCGTGGGCCT
>NZ_JBAUSA010000848.1:0-3938 GCF_049581465.1 Caballeronia sp.
GAGCAATGTGACGATGTTGTGCAACTCCGGATGCTTATCGCCGTGGCCTTGCCACTGCGCTTCTCACTCCGGCCTTTTTCCACTCAAGTCACCCTGCGACTCGAATGCAGCAACCATTTCACGCACCGCCGTCTGAAGGTCGGGCACGTAACGCCGTTTCGCCTCCGCAAGCGAGACCGCTCGCGAAAGGAACACCACGTTCAGACTCCCCAGCACTCGCTCGCGCGACACAATCGCAACGGCAACTGCGCCGATCTTGCTTTGAGCGGTCCAGTCTCCATGATTGGAGCCGAAGCCGTCCGCGCGTACGCGTTTCACCAGCTTTTTGATTAGCTCGTCGTTGGAGGCGAGCCCCTTCTGCTCTTCACCGCCCGCGCCTGAGCGCAGCAATTTGAGAATGTCCTCGCGCTCGCCGTCAGGACACGTCGCGAAGTAGGCGCGCCCCGCGGCGGTCAGCAGAATCGGCAGACGGCGGCCGACCATTGACCGGTGAAACGACAGCGGACTGAAGCGGTGCGTCGTCTCGCGGATGATCATCGCGTCGCCGTCCGGCGTGGTCAGGTCCGATGGCCAGGCAACGCGCTGCAACAGCCGTCCCATGATAGGCGGTGCGATCGTAGCAATCCGTTCGTTGTCCGTAAAACCTTCGCTTAATGAGCGCACCTGCAGCGTCAGCCGAAAGCTATCATCCGACGCACTACGCCGCACGAACCCTTCCTCCAGCAACGTCTCCAGCAGCCGCCGCGTCGTGGTGCGATGCAGCCCGGTCAGGTCGCTGATCTGCTGGCTGGTGGCGCGGCCGCTGTCCATCGAATTGAGCGCCTGCAGCACCTGCAGACCGCGCGACAGGCCCCGCACGCTGGTGTACTTGGTCATCATAAATCCGGTTTAAATCAACGTTGTGCATTCTATGCACATTTTGTACAAATTGTTGAGGCGGCACGGCACACACCTTAGACTGCAAGCAAATCAACAATTCAAGGAGACGCGAGATGCCGCATCCCATGCGCGATGTTTTTGCCATGGCGATACGCATTCGTCATGCCGTGCTCTCCCTGGATATTTCAAACAAGTCCGCTATCTGAAGCGACGGCGCGCTGTGCCGCTCGCGAGAAAGGAGACAGTATGCTCCCACCCAACGATCCGGCGGCCACGAGCGGCCGCTGCGAAACCGTGTCCGCTGACGTGGCAATTATCGGTGCCGGCCCCGTCGGTTTGATGATCGCGAACTATCTGGGGTTGCAGGGCGTGCGCGTGGTGCTGGTGGAAAAGCTCGAGCAGATCATCGACTATCCGCGCGCCATCGGCCTCGACGATGAAGCGCTGCGTGTGTTCCAGTCGGTCGGTCTCGCCCACATCCTGTTGCCGCACACCACGCCTGACCACTGGATGCGCTTCGTCACGCACACGGGTCATTGCTTTGCATCGATCGAACCGCGCACGGACGAGTTCGGCTGGTCGCGCCGCAATGCATTCATCCAACCGCTCGCGGATCGTGTGTTGTACGAAGGGCTGCGCCGTTTCCCGAACGTGGAGGTGCTGTTCGGCACCAGCGTGTGCGGATTCACGCAGGACAAGACCGGCGTGACGATTGAAGCGGAAGACCAAAAAGGCGGCCGCCGGACGGTGCGCGCGTCGTACATGGTCGGTGCAGATGGCGGCAACAGCTTCGTGCGCCGCATGGTCAACGTGCCGTTTGAAGGACGTACGAAGCCGAATCAATGGATCGTGGTGGATGTGCGCAACGATCCGATCGGCTCGCCGCACGTCTATATGCATTGCGATCCGAAACGGCCGTACGTGTCGGCGGCATTGCCGCACGGCATTCGCCGCTTCGAATTCATGGTGATGCCGGGCGAGACCGAGGAAGAGCTGTCGAAGCCTGCGAACATGGCTGCACTGATCGGCAAGGTGGTGGCCGATCCGCAGAAGGTGGACTACATCCGCAAGCGCGTCTATACGCACAATGCGCGGCTTGCGAGCACCTTCCGCATGGATCGTGTGCTTTTGGCCGGCGACGCCGCGCACATCATGCCGGTCTGGCAAGGGCAGGGTTACAACAGCGGAATTCGCGACGCGAGCAACCTCGGCTGGAAGCTGGCGATGGTGGTCAAGCAGCTCGCGAGTGACGCGTTGCTCGACACGTACACGGCGGAGCGCCGCGCGCATGCCCGCTCGATGATCCATCTCTCGGAAGTGGCCGGCGACATCTTCGCGCCGACGAGCCGCTTCGGCATTAAATTCCGCGACGCCTTCGTGCGGACCTTCAACGTGGTCCCCGCCCTGAAGCGCTACTTCGTGGAGATGCGCTTCAAGCCGATGCCGCGCTACGAGACCGGTGTGGTATTGCTGGCGGAGCACAAACGCAAGCATGGCGTGCTGGCCCGCGTGCTGGAACGCTCCGGTCATTGCGCACCCGGCCGGCTGCTTGGTTTGATGAGCGAAAAGCGCGAGTCTCTGCTCGGTCGCCTGGTGTATGGCCGTGACCCGCAATGTCATTCGCCGGTTGGTCGCATGTTCATTCAGCCTCTTGTGCGTACGGAGGAAGGCGCCGTTGTACGTCTGGACGACACGCTCGGCAATCGCTTCGCGATCATCGGCTGGGGTTCGGATCCCACGTTCGGGCTGTCGCCGCTCGCTCGCGAAACCTGGCAGCGCCTCGGCGGCTGCTTCGTGCTCGCGAAGCCGGACACGCAGCTTGCTTTTCATGACGACGTGCCCGACGGTGTGATCGCTCTCGGCGACGTGCAGGGGCGACTGAAAGAATGGTTCTCGCGCGTGCCGGAGTCCGTCGTGTTGCTGCGGCCGGATCGTTTCGTTGCGGGTATGTGTACACCGCAGCAGGTGTCGGCGTCGATTGAAGAACTGGCTGTCAAGCTGAGCTTCAAGGCCGCGGGACAGCCCGCCACGGCGGTTGCCATAAGTGAGCCGGTTGAAGTGTCCGAAAGCGTCGCAGCCGTCGCCGCTGGAGTGTGACATGCCGATCCTTCTCGAATGTCTCTCCCACACGCCGCTCAGCGGCTACTACGATCCGGCGCCGGACGTCGTCGCTGAAGTAGAGCAGATTCATGCGGCGGCACGCGCACGCGTTGCCGCCTTCGATCCGCAACTGGTCGTCGTGTTCGCGCCTGACCACTACAACGGTTTCTTCTACGACGTGATGCCGCCGTTCTGCATCGGCGCATCGGCGAGCGCGATCGGCGACTTCGGGAGTCTGGCGGGTCAGCTTGCCGTCCCCGCCGACACTGCTCTCGATCTCGCGCAAGCCGCGCTTGCCGCCGACGTCGACGTCGCCGTGTCGTACCGCATGCAGGTCGACCACGGTTGCGCGCAGGCGCTGGAGATTCTCACGGGCGCACTGGATCGTTATCCGGTCGTGCCGGTGTTCATCAATTCGGTTGCACCGCCCATGGCGTCGTGTCGCCGCGCGCGTTTGCTCGGCGACGCACTGGGCCGCCGCCTTGCGCGCTCCAACCAACGCGTGCTGCTAATCGGCTCCGGCGGCATCTCGCACGAGCCTCCCGTGCCTGAACTTGTGGGCGCGACGGACGAAGTCGCCGAGCGGCTGATCGCCGGCCGCAATCCGTCGGCCGAATCGCGGGCGGCGCGTCAGGCTCGCACTATCGCGGCTGCCCGCGCATTCGCGGCGGGCGACAGCCGTCTGCATCCGCTCAATCCCGAGTGGGACCGCGCGTTTCTGAAGCTGCTCGAAGACGGTGAACTGCCCGCACTCGACGGCTTCACGGACACCGCGATCACGCGCGACGCCGGTAAATCCGCACACGAGGTTCGCACCTGGATCGCGGCATTCGGCGCGCTGCAGGCGTACGGGCCGTATCGCGCGGCACTCGATTACTACCGTCCGATCCCCGAGTGGATCGCGGGCTTCGGCGCGATGCACGCACGGCCCATCGCTGAAACCATTTGACGAATCACGG
>NZ_JBAUSA010000849.1:0-4581 GCF_049581465.1 Caballeronia sp.
GAGCCAGCTTTTCGAACTGCTCGGTTTTACGCAAGTGGCGCGGCATGTCAGTAAGGACGTCACGCTGTTTCGGCAGGGGCGTATGAACTTCCTGCTCAACGCCGAGGCGGACTCATTTGCTGAACGGTTCGCGCAAAGCCACGGGGTCGGGATTTGCGCCATCGGCATTCGCGTGCTTGACGCGCAGGTATCGCACGAGCGCGCCCTGGAATATGGCGCGTGGGATTTCGAAGGCGAGAAGATCGGGCCTGACGAATTGTCGATACCTGCGATTCAAGGCATTGGCGATTCGCATATCTATTTTGTCGACCACTGGGAGGGCCGGCAAAAGCGCCCAGGCGAGGATAAGTCGAAGTCGATTTTCGACATCGATTTCACGTGGCTCGACGAGCATGAGGCTCGCGCGACGCTTCATGCCAACGACGCAGGCTTACGCAACGTCGATCATTTCACGCAGACGGTAGGCGCGGGACGGCTGGCGGACTGGCTCGATTTTTATCGCGACGTCCTTCATTTCAGGGAGATCCACGAAATCCACCCGGACTGGAAAGTGGCGCAGGATCTACCGGTTATCGTTTCACCCTGCCAGACAATCAGTATTCCGGTCTATGAAGAAGGGAGTTACCGGGAGGGCCTGATGAAGGACTATTTGCCGGATCACTCGGGCGAAGGCGTCCAGCATATCGCGCTTGCATCCAGCGACATTTTCTCGTCCGTCGACATTCTTCGGGCGCGGGGCCTGCGCTTCGTTGAGCCGCCTTCCCGCTACTACGACCAGCTCGATTCGCGTTTGCCCGGACATGGGCTGGATGTGGAGGCGCTACGTTCGCGCGCCATTCTCATCGACGGTGTGATCGGCACCGATGGAAAGCCCAGGCTGATTCTCCAGACGTTTATAGAGCGCGATCGCGGCGACATGTTCTTCGAGATCGTTGAGCGCCGCGGTCATCACGGGTTTGGCGAGGGCAACCTGATTGCGTTGGAAAAGGCCCGATTGGAATGAGTGGGCTCAGGTCGTTGGGTGGGCGGCCGTGTCGAAGAATTCAATGAACCGCGTCACCATGCCGTCCTTCATTGTGATCACGTGAGCCCACTCGGTTTCAAAGGATTTTTTCGTTTCGCGCACCGTTGCGGCGACGAATCCCAGCACCACGATCTTGTCCCCCCCATCGATAAATTCGCGGGGCTCGAAAGCAGTGATCTCTTCTGCCTCGGTCAACTGTTTGAAGTAGTTCGCCACCTCGTCGCGGGTCTTGGAAAGCGTGGGAAAAGGCAACGTGTCCGGACCCACGACTCTCCATTCGACTTGCTCGGAGATGACCGGCAAGATTGCCGCAATGTCACCACGGCCAAAGGCCGCATAAGCTTCCTTCGCTATATCCAGATGTGCGCTCACGCTTGTCTCCTTCAATCATCGGTTTAATGACCGGCTATTCAAGGCGAGACTGGTTTTCTTGCGCAGGTGCCGGGTCCCTGCGACTCGAAAAAACCTGGTAGTTACTTGGGATGGCTTGAAACATAGGTCATGAAACGAGCAAGGTCAACAGGCATCTACTAAGGGATGCTGCGCGTTTCAGGTCTTGCCTAGCGAGGTTCCAGGATATCCAGGTCCATCAACGCGGAACTGAGTGACTTGCCGTGCGCATCAAGGGCGAGCGAACGTGTTACCCCCCCTCCGAGTGCCTTGCCAAGGACGAAGTTGAAGGCAGCCAGATTGGGCAAGTCGTAGCGCATGACGTCGCCGCGAACGACGTCACTCAAATGCGCTTTCACACGCTCCGGGGTCAGTTGCTCGCGCAAGTGTTCGTAATGACGGGCGTCATAGCAAATGACGGATACGTTAAGCGTATTGCCCTTGTCGCCCGTTCTTGAGTGAGCCAGTTCCCGCAGTTTCATTTCAAGCCTCCACGAATTCAAATGAGGGCCTTGCGTGCGCCCTGGGCAACAAGACGGACTGTACGGCTATCACCTCGCGCGTCGTTTTCGTCACACCGCCGCCGCCGGCCGGCCCGTTGGTGTAAAGCGTCTCGACTTCGTTGCCAATTTGAATGGCTTGCGCCATTGAGTCGGTTCGACCTACGACGCGAGCCCGGACTTCGTAGGGCTGCGCATTGCGTGCCCCCGCGGTCTCGCCATGCAGGGCGTCTATACCGATCAGATCAAAGCGCGATTCGCGTGTTGCGACGCCCATGATAGCGAGCCGTTCGCGCACGATATCGAGGGCGAGTCGCGCACGCGCCACTGCACCGGGCCCGGCATAGGAAATCTGCCCTTCGCCGATAAACCCATCCACATACGCCACCGACACTTTTAGCGTACCCGTACGCGGTGTACCCCGCCCGCCGCTCACACGAATGCGATTGTCCGACTCTTCGGCCACCTGAATTTGCGTGAAGTCGGCGACGACGTCTGGCTGCAGGTAGCGCTGCGGATCGTGGATCTCATAGATCAATTGCTCCTTGCAGGTCGCCTCGGTCACACGCCCGCCCGCATGCGACACCTTTGTGATTACGACGGAGCCATCTGCACTGACTTCGCCAATCGGAAAGCCGAGCCGTGCGAGATTCGGCACGTCCTTGAAGCCCGGATCGGCGAAGTAGCCGCCCGTCACTTGGCCAGCGCACTCCAGCAGATGTCCGACCACGGTTGCCTGCCCCAGCTTTGTCCAGTCGTCCATCTTCCAGCCAAACTCATGGATCAGTGGCGCGACGAACAGCGACGGATCGGCCACGCGTCCAGTCAACACAATGTCCGCGCCATTCGCGAGAGCGTCCACGATCGGCGCGGCGCCCAGATAAGCGTTGGCGGAAACAATGCGGCTGTCGAACGAGCCAACACTTTCGCCGGACTCTTCAAACCGGAAGTCACCTTGCCGAACGACGTCGAGCACATCGTCGCCGGTGACTGCCGCAATCTTCAATCCGCTAAGACCGAGTTCGCGTGCGATCTGCGCTGTCTTAAGCGCGGCCGCGCGTGGATTGGCTGCGCCCATGTTCGAGATGATGCGCACGCCGTTCTTTGTGGCAACAGGCAATACCGCGCGCATCCGCGCTTCGAGGAGTGGGTCGTATCCGAGTTCGGAATCGAGTCGCCGCGCCTGTTGCGCGATCGCGATGGTGCGTTCGGCCAGGCACTCGAATATGAGGTAATCGAGCGCGCCGTACCGAGCCAGTTCGACGGCCGGCTCGATCCGGTCGCCCGAGTAGCCCGCGCCTGCGCCGAGTCGCACGCGCCGTTCATCAGGGATTGCGTTCATGCCGATGTTCCTTCCAGGTTGGCGTTCACAGAGGGAAGATGCCCAGTACAACGCAAGCAATCGTCATGACGATCGACGCGCCGAACAGCAGGGGGAATGTGTATCGCTGGTGGTCCGCGAGATCGATGCCGCACAAGCCGACCACCAGGAAAGTTGCGGGCGTAAGCGGGCTGACTGGGAAGCCGGTAGTCATCTGGCCTAGCAGCGCAGCCTGGCCAACGTGTACCGCCGCTACGCCGAGTTGCCCGGCGACTTCGGCAACCACCGGCAGTACGCCGAAGTAGAACGAATCCGGATCGAAGAGCATGCTCAATGGCATGGAAAGCAGGCCGAGCGCGACTGGAATATGACCGGCCATCGCGGGCGGCACGAAACCAACGGCGGCTTGCGCCATCGCCTTGAGCATACCGCTGCCTTGCATGACGCCGGTGAATACGCCTGCCGCGAGAAGAATGCCGGCCATCATCAGCGCGGCCCGCGCGTGAGCGTCAATACGCTGCCTCTGCATGTCCACATTCGGATAGTTCACCATCAACGCGATGCACAAGCCGACCATGAACATGATTGCTGGCGGAATCTTCTCGCCCATCACGACCATCGTGCCGAGAACAATCAGCGTCAGTACGATGTTGAACCAGAAATTCTTCGGGCGTCGAAGCGCTTGTTCTTCCTTCGTGATTTCGCGCTTAGGTGCGGGAATGGCACCGTTGACGCTTGAATATCCGAGACGCTTTTCTTCTCGTCTTCCTAGCCAATATGCGATGCCGAATACATAGACGAGACCGATGATCTGCACCGGAATCAGCGGATTGAAGAGCGCCGAGATCGGTAGGTGCAAAGACGCGGATGCCCGGATCATGGGTCCGGTCCACGGTAAAAAGTTGATCCCGGCGGCCATCGACACTGCCGCAGCCAGCACGCGCCGATCCATCTTCAGGCGGTCGTACAGCGGCAGCATGGCCGGAATCGTCACAAGAAAGCAGACCGCGCCGGAGCCGTCGAGGTGGATCATTAGCGCCAGCAGCGTCGTACCCATCACGATGCGCGTCGGCTTGGTTCCGACTGCACGGAGAATCCGGTCGATGATTGGATCGAGGGTTCCGGCGTCAGTGATTGTGCCGAAGTACAGGATCGCGAATACGAACATGCCGACGACCGGCGCCAGATTCTTGAGGCCGTCGATCACGAACTGACTGGTCCGAAAACCGAAGCCGCCGATCAGTGAAGCCGCGATCGGCACGATAATGAGCGCGACTAGCGGCGACATGCGCTTCGAGAGAATCGCCCCTAGCAGGACGATGATGGTGGCCAGCCCCAGTAATGGC
>NZ_JBAUSA010000850.1:0-3259 GCF_049581465.1 Caballeronia sp.
ACCGCCGCCCGCGCCAATAGTCAGCAACAAGGCTGCGATCGGCGGCAAGCTTTTACGCAAGATGTTGCCCACACGATCGCGCGGCATGCCCCGCGACCAGCCCAAAGCGACGATGGCGAAAAGGACCGTGAGTCCAAGCGCGACGAGTGGTTCGCCGAGGAAACCAAGAGTGTCAAAGAGCAACGTCTTCGGTGGGATGGCCAGCTTCGCAATCGTACGGCCGAGCATCAATACGACGGGCAGGAGGATGGTCAAAAGTGAAATGCCGAAACTGGGCGCTTCGAAACCCTCACTGACGTCAACGTGACTAGAGAATAGCCTGCCCATCTCCTCGGGTTCATCCACACGCATACGGCGCGAGAGCCACATTCCGTAGATCGGACCGGCGAGTATCACAGCCGGAATGGCGACGATGATGCCAAGTGCCATCGTGATCCCCAGATCCGCATGCAAGGCGCTCACCGCAATCAAGGGGCCCGGATGCGGTGGCAACAACGCATGAAGAGCGGTCATGCCGGCGAGGGCCGGAATGGCGATTCGCAGAATAGGCTGCTTTGAGCGGCGCGCCATCACGAAGATGATCGGCACCATCATCACCAGGCCCACCTCAAAGAAGAGGGGCAAGCCGATGATGATTGCTACCAGCGCCATCATCCATGGCAGTGTGCGCGGCGTCGAATGTTTGAGGACGCTTGAGACGAGGCGGTCCGCCGCCCCCGATTCGGCCATTAAAGCACCCAGCATGGCGCCAAGGGCAATGATGATGCCGACGTCGCCGAGCAATGCGCCAGCCCCTTTGCTAAAAGAACTCGCCACGGTTTCTAGCGGCAAGTTCGCCGCGAAACCTGCAACAAAGGTGCCCACGAGGATCGCTAGGAAGGGCGCGAGCTTCAATGCACTTATGAAAATGATTATCAAAGCTAGCGCCATCGCACACGCTAACAATAGGTTCGTGTCGTGGCTGGACCAAGCGGAAAGAGTCGATGTCATTTGCACTGAAGATGCCTTGGGCTGGTTGTTTAAAGTAAGGGCGCGCAGAAGCGGATGCACTCAGTCGGAACAAATTCTATGTGGTCGAAATGAATGGCTGTTTGATGTATCGGGGCGGGCAGAACCGATACGTTTCCAGCTTTCGATCAAGGGCGGGATTCGAAATCGACGTCAGTTTAACTTGCAACATTTTGGGGTGCCGAAGTGCTGA
Organism: Caballeronia sp.; assembly: GCF_049581465.1. GTDB lineage: Bacteria > Pseudomonadota > Gammaproteobacteria > Burkholderiales > Burkholderiaceae > Caballeronia. Next base: position 1,202 of record NZ_JBAUSA010000850.1, read on the forward strand.
CCATCGGTGAAGAGGGGATTCGACGTGCTGAGGTGATGGTTAGCAAGCTTCGTACTCGCGGGTCGGTCGAGCTGCGTCGTCTGACCCGCCACCCTCCAGCCGCCGCGCGGATCTTTTCGTGTGAAGGACGCAACAGGACCGGACGGGACAGCGACAGCGAAGGGCATAGGCACGGGGTCAGCCGCGGACTTTATGCGCATAAAGGCGCTCACTCTAACGTTGCCGCCGTTTGATCGTGGCGCACGGTTTTCATCAAAATAGGCGATACCGCCTTCTCGCGCCCGGCCATGTTTCGGCTTTCGGCCAACTTTATGCGCATAAAACCAACGGAAAATAGGCCTAATAGCTAATTCATGCGATAACAGCTACAAACATTTCAAGCCCAATGTAAGATTCGAAAAGCTAAAACTAAGGAGTTGAATGTGGCGGCAGAAATCATTGCGATCACGCAGCAAAAAGGCGGAGTGGGAAAGAGCACGATAGCAATGCATCTCGGCGCTGCATTCCACGAGAAAGGTAAGCGTGTTCTGGTTGTCGACGCCGACGGCCAGAACACACTAGTCCATTGGGCAAGCGCCGCGGCAAATGAAGCGAGCGGGATTCCGTTTCCGATCGTGAACTTGTCAGAGGCGGGCGCGCAGATCCACCGCGAGATTAAAAAATTCATTGGCGACTACGACGTCATCGTCGTCGACTGCCCACCGTCGATAACGGAAAAGGTTTCAGGCGTAGTCCTCTTGCTGGCTACGGTCGCGATTATTCCGACCTCTTCATCGCCCGCAGACTACTGGTCGAGCGTCGGATTGGTGAAATTGATCCAGCAGGCCCAGGTCATGAATGAAGACTTGCGCGCCGTGTTTCTCCTGAACAAGACGGAAGAGAAACGCATGCTCACCCGTGAATTGAAGCGCGCGCTAGAGGAACTCGGTTTTCCTTTGTTGAAAACACAAATACCCACGCGTGAGTGCTACAAGCAAGCGATGGCGTTGGGACAAACGGTGCTCCAAATGAGCGATCGCGGCGCACGCTTGGCCGCAGCCGAAATACGGGCATGCGCAAATGAAGTGCTGGCCCTGCTTCCCTGACTTTATGCGCATAAAGGAAACTGAATGAAACCGAACCAGTTCGCGAAAGGGTTCAAAGCCCGCCCCGACACCACAAGCAGCGAGAAGCGAACAGCGCTCGACCGCATCAATGCGATTGATGGAATCGTCAATCACGAAGCGGGCAACGACATACCGACGATCGGACGCTCAAGCGCCTACACCGCAGACGACCGCCGGGAAGAATCAGCGTTGCAAGAGTCCGAACTGTACGCAGCTTGGCGTCGAGTGAACCGATATATTCCGGGTCAAGTGATCGATTTGCCATTGAAAGCGATAAAGGCCAGTCCCTTTAATCCTCGACATTTTTACTTGAAGGGATCTATCGCCGAGTTGGCTGTCAATCTTGCGAAGCAAGGTCAGCAACAGGCAATTCATGTCATCCCCGATCATGAAAACCCAGGGACGTTTTTCGTCAGCGATGGTGGTCGTCGGGTGCGCGCGCTGAAGGAGGCAAACAAAGAAACGGTAAAGGCGATCGTTATCGACCTGCCTATCGGGATCGAGAGCTACAAGCTTGGTTACGATCTGAACGTACAGCGGGATTCACAAACCGTTTTCGATAATGCCGTCGTCTGGAGACGTTTTCTCGATGAAGGTTACTTCCAGAGTCAGCGAGAGCTTGCGGAACATCTGGGGCTCGACGAATCGACCATCGCCGTCGCGCTCGCGATTGCGAAGCTACCCGAGAACGTCATGCACGAAATGGTCGCCCGGCCCGACCGTTTCGGCTCGAACATGGCATATCAAATTTCACGGTTCCATACGGCGCGGGGCGCAGACGCCACGCTGCGGTTGATCAATAAAATCGCTTCGGACGATCTGAGCACGAGACAGGTGGCCGACATCGTCAAAGGCCGCGCAACGGCGCAAGAATCGCCCAAGCCAGCCGGGCGGCAACGTTACGCGCAGCGACTGGAAATCAAGCTCGAAGGCATTGCGGTCGGTGACCTGA
>NZ_JBAUSA010000851.1:0-8036 GCF_049581465.1 Caballeronia sp.
GTACAGGAACTGGCCGATCAGGTTTTCAAGAACGACAGCCGACTTGGTCATGGAAATAGTGTCGCCGGCCTTGAGCATCTGGTCGTCGCCGCCGGGTTCCAGGCCGATGTACTGCTCGCCGAGCAAGCCTGACGTCAGGATCTTCGCCGACGAATCCTTCGGAAACTGGTACTGCTTGTCGATGTCGATTGTGACCAGCGCCTGATAGGTGTTCTGGTCGAAGCCGATCGAATCGACGCGGCCCACCGTCACGCCCGCGCTCTTGACCGGCGCACGCGGCTTCAGGCCGCCAATGTTGTCAAACTTCAGCTTGACCGCGTAGGTCGACTGAAACGACATCGAACTCATGTTGCCGGCCTTGAGCGCAAGGAACAGCAGCGCCACGAAGCCCAGCACCACGAACAGGCCGACCCAAAAGTCGAGAGCAGTCTTTTTCATCGTCATCCCAAAGAATCTTGTCGCAGTTTTTCGTGCGAAGGACTGTGCCCTCCTCAACGCCCGCGAACCGGTTGCTTCATGCGAAACGGCTGGGCCGCCCGCATCGTGTGATTAGCTGAACATCAGCGCCGTCAGCAGGAAATCCAGGCCAAGCACCGCGAGCGATCCGTAGACCACCGTCTTCGTGGTGGCACGGGACACGCCTTCAGGAGTCGGCTGCGCTTCGTAACCCTGGAACAGCGCGATAAACGTCACCGCGAAGCCGAACACGATGCTCTTCACCACGCCATTGCCCACGTCGCGCCAGACATCAACGCCGCCTTGCATCTGCGACCAGAACGCGCCGGCATCCACGCCGATCATCAGCACGCCGACCACGTAGCCGCCAAAAATACCGACCGCGCTGAAGATGGCGGCCAGAATCGGCATGGAAATAATCCCCGCCCACAGGCGCGGCGCCACGATCACCCTGATCGGGTCGACAGCCATCATTTCCATGGCGGTCAATTGCTCCCCGGCCTTCATCAAGCCAATCTCAGCGGTCAGCGAAGTTCCCGCGCGGCCCGCGAAGAGCAGCGCCGTCACGACGGGCCCTAGTTCGCGCACCAGCGACAACGCGACCAGCAGGCCGAGCGCTTGCTCGGAGCCGTATCGGTTGAGGGTGTAATAGCCTTGCAAACCGAGCACGAACCCGACGAACAAACCCGACACCGCAATAATCAGCAACGAATAGTTACCGACAAAGTGGATCTGTTTCGTGACGAGCCGGGGACGGCGCAGCAGCGGGAAAATCTCGGCAACGAGGCGCAGGAACATGCGCGTCGCATAACCGATCGAGCCGACACTGCTGAGCACCGTGCGTCCAATCGCGCTGATCATGGCTTTGCTCCAATGCCAAAGTCGGCGGCCAGTGGCGTGGTACTCGGATAGTGGAATTTGAACGGTCCGTCGGGCGTGCCATCGATGAATTGACGCACGGTCGGCTCCTGCGACGCCTTGAGCTGCGCCGGGGTGCCTTCAGCGAGCACGCCGCCGTTCGCGAGGAAGTACACGTAGTCGGCGATCGCGAACGATTCCGGCACGTCGTGCGTCACCAGGATCGACGTGGCGCCAAGCGCGCTGTTCAGCGTGCGGATCAGGTTGGCCGTGATGCCGAGCGAAATGGGATCGAGACCCGCGAACGGTTCGTCATACATCATCAGTTCGGGATCGAGCGCGATGGCCCGGGCGAGCGCCACTCGACGCGCCATGCCGCCCGAAATCTCCGACGGCGCAAGATCGCGTGCACCGCGCAGACCGACGGCATTGAGCTTCATCAGCACGAGGTCGCGCAGGAGTTCATCGGGGAGGTCGGTGTGTTCACGCAACGGGAACGCCACGTTGTCGAACACGGTTTGATCGGTGAAAAGCGCGCCGAACTGGAATAGCATGCCCATTTTTCGGCGAAGTTCGTACAGGCCGTCGCGCGTCTGGGTGCCGATGTCCTTGCCGCCGAACAGGACTTGCCCGCGGCGGGCCTTGACCAGGCCGCCGATCAGCCGAAGCACTGTTGTCTTCCCGCAGCCGGAGCCGCCCATGACGGCTACGACCTGACCGCGGCCAAAGCGCATGTTCAGGTTCGACAGGATAAGCCGGTCGCCGTAGCCGAAATCGACGTCGCGAAGCTCTAACAAGGTCTCTGGAGAAACTGACACGGAGGCTAAAAATCCTTTTACGCGAGAGGCCGAATTATAGGGTCTGTGTGCGACAGATGCCGTTGAGGTCCCTTTCGACAAATAAGTAAATCCGAACTTTTCCCGATGCCGGCGCATTATCGCCCGAATTCCTGCTGCAACGCAGAGATGGCGAAAACGACGTCGGACGCTTCTGTAACGGCCCGCACGACTGCTGCGCTCCCCACGCCGGTGGACAACACTTGCCGCAACACGGCACCGTTTATTCCGCCGATTGCAACAAGGGGCACGATGCCGTCGAGCAACCGCACATATCGTGCCAGCCGCGACAAACCTTGCGGTGCGGTTGGCATGATCTTGGTCGTGGTCGGGAAAACAGCTCCCAACGCGAGATAGCTCGGGCGAAAGTGTAAAGCACGCAGCATCTCGAAATAGCCATGCGTCGATAAGCCCAGTCGCAGCCCAGCTTGTGCAATGACGTCGAGGTTCGCGCTCTGCAGGTCTTCCTGCCCGAGATGCACGCCGTAAGCGCCCGCTTCGATCGCTTCACGCCAGTGATCGTTGATAAAAAGTTGCGCTCCGTGCCGCGCTCCCGCCGCCACCGAACGCTCGATTTCCTGCTTCAGGTCACCCGGATCGGACGTCTTTCGGCGCAACTGCGCGGTTTGAACGCCTGCATCCAACACGCGTTCGACCCAGCTCGCGCTCGGCAAGACCGGATACAACCCGAGCCGGTCCGGACAGGACGGGAACGGCGAGACCGGCGCCGCCGGAAGATCGGCCACTTTCGGAAAGGTCGAAAAATCGACGGGCCACGCATCCAGCTCATCGAGATTGCCCGAGCGCCACGCGAACGCGAGCACCAAGGCGTCGTGCGGCTCGAAACCGCAATCGAGGAAAGCCGCAAACGCCGGGAGTGAATCGTCCGACCATTCACCCTCAAGCGCGTATTCAGTACCGCCCAGATGCAGTGTCGCGCGACCGGGCTTCACTGCAAGCGTGCCCACGCCATCGGTCGCTAATTCTCGCGGGCCGCCGACAATCAGGTCGCCTCCACGCGCCGTATCCGGCGTGCTCAAACAGACGCGCCACGCCTTCGATGCCGCCGGCCAGTCACCCAGCCTGCGCCGAATAGCTTCGGCGGATTCGAGCAGTTCATCGGCAGGTGGCCAGAAAACTTCGTGACTCAGCATGTTCATGCCGCGCTCCCGTCCTGATGCCAAAACGGCATGCCGACCACCGGCGTGCTCGCGTGGGCGCTATCGCGCTCGGCCATCGGTCCGGCGAGATACGCCATTCGCCCTGCTTGGGTGCCCAGCGCGAACGCACGGGCCATCTGCGCCGGGAAGGTCGACTGAGAGACCGCCGTGTTCAGCAACACGCCGTCGAAACCCCATTCCATCACTTGACACGCATGCGACGGCACGCCGAGACCGGCATCGACGATAAGCGGAACGTCCGGCAAGCGTTCGCGCAATGTGCGCAGCCCGTACGGATTCGTCACGCCCTTGCCCGTGCCGATCGGGGCGCCCCACGGCATCAGCGCCTCGCAACCGACGTCGAGCAGGCGCCGCCCGATCACCAGGTCTTCCGTGCAGTACGGCAGCACCTTGAAGCCTTCCCGAATCAGTTTTCCGGCGGCTTCGACCAGGCCGATCGGGTCCGGCTGCAGCGTGTAGTCATCGCCGATGAGTTCCAGCTTGAGCCAGGTTGTATCGAATACTTCGCGCGCCATGCGGGCCGTGGTCAGCACTTCGTCGACCGTCTGACAGCCCGCCGTGTTCGGCAGCAAGGCGACGCCGTGGCGCTTGAGCACGTCGAAGAAACCGGCTTCGCCGGTGTTCGACTGGCGCCGCAACGCGACGGTGACCATGCCGGGACGGGCGGCATCGATGGAATCCGAGAGCGATTGCAGCGATGGATAACGCGATGTCCCCAGCAGCACTCGGCTCGGGAACGATTCGCCGTACAGTGTGAGGGTGTCGGCGGTGGTGATGGGCGAGGCCATGTTTCGATTCCTTGGATGTCGGTTCAGCCGCCGGCAACCGGCGATACGACGTCGAGTTTGTCGCCGGCGTTGAGCGCCTTCGATGCATGTTCGCCCTTGGCAACGAACTGCCCGTTCAGCGCCACGGCGAAAGGCGGCTTGGCGCCGAACGCGACGAGCGCGTCGGTGACGGTCGCCGCATCGGGCAAGGCGAAAAGTTGCTGATTGATATGAATATTCATGATGTTTTCAAAGCACCGTCGCCGCGTGTTCGCAGCTCAGTAAGGCGGGCCAACGCGTGTGGCTGCGCCAGTCATCGAAGGAATCGGGTGTCGTGACCGCGCCGCCGAGCAGCGCTTCGGCGAGAGCGCGCGCGGTGTCGGCGACTTCCGGCGCGATCATGAAACCGTGCCGATACAAACCGTTCACGCGCAAGCTTCGTGCGCCGTCCCAGACGATCGCTGGACGATGATCGGGCAGCGTTGGGCGGCACTGCGAGTTGAGTTCGAGTATCCGCGCCTCGCCGAAACCCGGATGCACCGCGAACGCCGCGCTGAGCAATTCGAGCGCCGAACGCACGGACATGGGCGACATGTCCTCGCCTTCCACCTCGGTCGCGCCGATTACATAGTGATTGTCCTGTTTCGGCGCGATATACAGCGGATAACGGGGATGCAGCAAACGCACGGGACGAGTCAGCCCGATACCCGGTGCATGCACCCGCGCCACTTCGCCGCGAATGCCGCGCAACGCAGGCCACGCGGGCTTCGCACCGAGTCCGCGGCAATCGATCACCAATCGCGCTCGAATCTCCGAATCCGCGGCGACAGCGGTGTGCCAGTGCGTTTCCACGCGCCGTTCGGCAAGACCGCCAGCCAGTGCTTTCAAGACCTGCCGGTTGTCGAGCTGGCCTTCATTGGGCAGCAGCCAGCCTTGGGGAAAGCGCGTGCCGAGCGCCGGTTCTGCCATGGCGACCTGCGCGCCGGAGAGCTTGACGAAACCGTCATCGAAGAGCGCGGCCGGTGCATTCGCACGCAAGCGCCGCTCGAAGAGCGGCGCTTCGGCGCGATCGCCGGCATGCCAGACGACCAGCGTGCCGTTGCGCTGGAAAAACACCGGCTCGGGCAGTTCCGAAAGCAGCCCCGGCCACCTTTCCAGCGATGCCGCGCCCAGTTCGGTGATCAGCAATTCGGCGCTGGCGGCTTCGGCGAGCGGCGCCAGCATTGCCGCCGCGACCCACGCCGCCGATTGTGTGCCTGCGGCGTCTCCTCGTTCGTACAGCGCGACGCTGTGTCCCGCGCCCGCCAGCATCCACGCGACCAGCCGTCCGCACAACCCGCCGCCGACGACAGCAACGTCGGGCATGTTCTTCAGGGAATTTTCCACGATTGCAATGTCTCCTCAGCAGACGCTGCGGCACGGTTGAATCGGGATCGAAAATCGAGAATCGGGAGGGATGGCCGGCTCGACCCCAATTGCACGCGTGACGCACAACTCATGTCGGGGACGAAACCAGCGCCTCGACAGCGTACAGAACGCGATCGGGCGCTTGAAATAGCGGAAGAGACTGGAGGCGCAGACGGCCGCTTCCGGAAACTTCCCTCGCCGGTATTACCCGGATCGGGTGCAAAGGGTCTCTCTCAGCCTCGCCGCGCCCAGTCTTCCGTTAAGGAAAATGCGCTGAAGCACCCCTGTTTCGTCGTCGGTCATTAAAGCATAAAAGCGAAACAGCCCGCAAACGCGAAACACGGGAGCGAACGACGATGACCAACGGTTGGTAGATTCCACACTCTGGCACAATGCCTCGATCACCCAATGCATTGGTTGCACGGCTCGGCCCTACGCCGACTGTCCAGACCGTTCGGGCCGTCCGGGCCGTTAAGTACGTCGATTAAGCAGCAGTTAAGGCGCGCCGGAAACAATGTGCCGCCTTGGCCTTCAAACAAGCGGTATCGACGTGCGCATTCGCCTTGGCCCCGATACCGCCGCATTACAATCTGCCGCTCGGCACGCACGTCTTCAGGAAGCTCATGAGCACAATACTTCGCGGCAACACGGAACAAAACGCCGACAAAGTCTCGGCGTGGAGCCTGATCAGGCCATATTGGGTATCGGAAGAGCGGGGCGTCGCCTGGCTGCTGCTGGTCACGATCATTGCGATCAACATGACGGTCGTGTACATCAACGTCCGCCTGAACAAGTGGAACGCGGACTTCTACAACGCGCTGCAGAACAAGAACGTCACCGACTTTCCGCACCTGCTGCTCGTGTTCACCGGCCTGGCGGTTGCGTACATTTTCCTCGCCGTGTATGGCCGGTATTTGCGGCAAATGCTCGGCTTTCGCTGGCGCCAGTGGTTGACGCATCGCTACCTTGAGCAGTGGCTCGGCGACAAAGCGTTTTATCGGATAGAGCGCGATCGTCTCGCCGACAACCCCGACCAGCGGATCAGCGACGACCTGCAGTCCTTTGCCACTACAACGCTCGCGCTGTCGCTCGACCTGCTCTCCACGCTCGTCACGCTCGTCACCTTCATCACGATCCTCTGGACGCTGGCCGGCGCGTTGTCGTTTTCGCTGTTCGGCACGCCCGTGACGATCCCCGGCTACATGGTGTGGGCCGCCGCGCTGTATGCCATCGCGGGCTCGTGGCTGATGCAGCGCTTCGGCCATCCGTTGGTATCGGTGAATTACCAGGCGCAAAAGGTGGAAGCCGATTTCCGTTTCGGCCTGATCCGTCTTCGCGAGAACGCGGAACAGATCGCTTTCTATGACGGCGTCAACACAGAAACCAAGACGGCCAAGCGCATATTCACCGCGATCCGCCTGAATTACTGGCAGATCATGAAGTTCACCAAGCGGCTGACCTTCGTGTCGGCTTTCTACGGTCAGATCGCGAACATCTTCCCGTTCATGGTCGCCGCGCCCCGGTACTTCACCGGCGCGTATTCGCTCGGCGTGCTGATGCAAATCGCTTCGGCGTTCGGTACGGTCAGCGATTCGTTCTCGTGGTTTATCAATAGTTATTCGACCTTGGTCGAATGGCGCGCCACGGTGAATCGGTTGCGTGAATTCCAGCGGGTGATGCGTTCCACGCACATCAAGGAAGCGACGTCCCCGGCCACCGTTCATGGCGGGATCAACCTGCACTATACGAGCACCACCTCACTGGTAACGACCGGCCTGAAGCTTGCATTGCCGAATGGCACGCCACTCGCGAGCGTCGCCGATGTCACCGTGAAGCCCGGCTCGCGGTGGCTTGTGCGCGGACCGTCAGGTTCCGGCAAGAGCACGCTGATGCGTGCGTTGGCCGGCTTGTGGCCCTTCGGCGATGGGACCATCGACGCGCCCGTCGATGCAAAAATGATGTTCATTCCGCAGCAGAGTTACTTGCCGATCGGCACATTGAAGGCGGCGTTGAGCTATCCGTCGCCGGCTGAAACGTTCACGGAAGAAGCCTGCCGCGACGCGTTGCGCAACTGCAATCTCGATGCGTATTCGACGCGCCTGGAAGAATCCGGTCACTGGGCCAAGATGATGTCGCCGGGTGAGCAGCAGCGCTTGGCTGCGGCGCGCGTGCTGTTGCACAAGCCGGATTTCATATTCCTCGACGAGGCGACCAGCGCGCTCGACGCTGAGAACGAGATGTATATCTACACCGCGCTGGTGACGAACCTGCCGAAGGCGGCGATCGTCAGCGTGGCGCATCGCGAGTCCGTTGCCGCGTTCCACGAGAGCCAGATCGACATTGAGCGCGCGGTGGAGCAAGCGGTGGTTTAAGGCGTGGTTTAGCCGTACTTTCTACGTCGGAGATAAGCAAAAAGCCGTGCCGCATGATTGCGACACGGCGTTTTGCCTTAAGGCATGGCGTGGTTAAAACTTAATTCACTTCGAAAATATTGCGGTCATTGAGTGCTTGAACCGGCCGTTGATTGCCGT